>PLMC01000032.1 GCA_003141495.1 Bacteroidales bacterium | reverse complement strand
ATAAAAAACCGATAAAATGATTCAAAAGAATCTGTTAAAAATTCTTTTTATTGAAGATCTTCCTTCTGATGTCGATCTGGCAGTACTTGAGCTGCGAAGAGAGAAATTAAGGTTCGATCATACAACGGTTTGCACCCGGATGGATCTTATCAAAGCTCTTAATGAATTCAAGCCTGACCTGATCATTTCGGATTATATGATGCCTTCATTTAATGGTTTGCAGGCCCTTCAGATAGCGAAAGGATTTGATCCGGAAATACCATTCATCGTTTATACCGGATCTGTTAATGAAGTAACTGCCGTTGAATGTATTAAAGCAGGCGCACAGGATTATATTATCAAAGAACATATGACAAGATTACCTTTTGCAGTAAAAGAGGCGCTTGAGCAGGTACAGATTAATAAGGAGAAAAGAGCATCAGAATTGCTTCTGATAGAAAACGAGGAGAAGCTCCAGAGTATTATCAGAGCTGCTCCGGTCGGAATTGGACTTCTTGTTAACAGGAAACTGATCGAAGTAAATGATGCAATCTGCAGTATGACAGGGTATACCAGAAGTGAACTTATAGGAAAATCTTCTGAGATTTTGTATTCATCCACTGAGGAATTTTTAGATGCAGGGAAGGAAAAATACCAGCAGATTTCAGAAAAAGGCACAGGAACAGTTGAAACAAAATTTAAATGCAAGGACAAGAAAATTCTTAATGTAATCATAAGTTCGGCTCCTCTTGATAAAAATGATCATACGAAGGGAGTCACATTTATTGTTCTTGACATAACCGAGAGGAAAAAGTCCGAGGAAGCGTTAACAGCAAGTCAGCACTTATTTCAAACTCTGGCTCAGGTTTCTCCGGTTGGGATTTTCAGAACCGGACCGGACGGTTATACAACTTATGTAAACCCCAAATGGATGGAATTATCTGGCCTGACATATGAAGAAGCCCTTGGTTTTGGATGGCTTAAGGCAGTGCATCCTGATGACAGGGAACAATTGGAAGGAAAATGGAAAACGGATTTTCAATTGAAGGAATCTTCTAAAGCTGAATATCGCTTTCTCAGATCTGATGGGAATATAGTTTGGGTTACTGGAGATGCCGCACCTGAATGGAATAATGATAAAATAATTGGTTATATAGGTACAATTACTGATATTACTGTTCACAAGAAGTCGGAAGAAGCTATAGCTGAAAGCGAAGCCAATTTGCGTTTCATCCTTGACGGGATATCTACCGGAATAGTAATTATTGACCCGGAAACCCACACAATTGTGGATTCAAATATGGCAGCAGTGAGACTGATTGGTGAAACGAAAGAAAAAATTATTGGCAGCGTTTGCCACCAATTCATTTGCCCGGATGAAGAAGGAAAATGCCCGGGTACAGATCTTCAGCAATTTATTAATAACTCTGAACGTGTACTGATAAATAAAGAAGGTATAAGAATTCCAATTCTTAAGTCGGTAGTTAAAATTACATTGCATGGACGACTATTGCTTCTCGAGAATTTTACTGATATCACCGATCGCCATAATGCTGAAGAATCGCTCAAAGTAAGTGAAGAAAAGTACCGTAGAATCTTTGAAAATGTCCAGGACCTTTTCTATGAAACAGCAATTGATGGTACCATCCTTGAGGTAAGTCCTTCAATTGAGTTTTTATCTCATGGTCAGTATCGGAGAAAAGAGTTAATCGGGAAGTCCATCTATGATTTCTATTCTGTCGCAGATGAACGATCTGCATTAGTATCAAAAATAGAGAAAGAAGGAATCGTTTCGGATTTCGAGATTATGTTAAAGAATGCAGATGGTTCGTTGATCCCATGTTCTCTTTCTTCAAGAATTTTCTTTGATACTCAGGGACGACCGGAAAAAATCATTGGTAGTGTACGCGACATAACTGACCGTAAGAATGTAACTGAAGCGCTCAAACTTGCAAAGGAAAAAGCTGAAGAGAGTGACAGACTTAAGACAGAATTTTTGAATAATATCTCTCACGAAGTGCGAACACCTCTGAACGGAATTCTTGGTTTTGCAGAGATAGTGTTTCAACACGAATTGACAGTTGAAGAGAAAAAAGAATCCTATGCTATGCTGTTAGAAAGTAGCGATCGGCTACTGAATACTATAACAAACTACATGGATATCTCCCTGATAACATCGGGAAATATGTCTGTTCATAATAAAGATTTTTTTCCGACTTCATTTCTCAGAAAAATCTTTAATAATTATGAGTCGGTTTGCTCAAACAGGAAACTGGATTTGTTTTTGGATATAACCGGTCAATCTGATGATTTGTCTGTAAACTCTGATCCTGAAATTGTCCAGAAGATTTTGTCTCATTTTCTTAATAACTCCATAAAGTTTACACAAAAAGGAAGTATACATTTTGGTTTTAACAGGAAAGAAGATCAACTTGAATTCTTTGTGAAGGACTCTGGAATAGGAATTGGATTGGATTCCTTTAACAAGATATTTGACAGATTCTCAAAAGAAGATCGTGGTCATCAAAATGTTATAGAGGGGAGCGGACTGGGGTTGTCTATTGCGAAAGGAATGTCTGAAATAATTGGAGGAAAGATCAGGGTGGAATCGGAATTAGGAGTAGGATCATGTTTCTTCCTCACAATTCCAATAAAGAAAGATGCAGAAGTTTCATTATCCGGATCCGCCAGAGAAAAAGCCCGGAAAGTTATACCAGGGTCTATGATTCTGGTTGCGGAAGATGATGAAACAAATTTCTATTTTCTTAATGCGCTGCTAACCATGACGACCAGTGCAAAAATTTTGCATGCAGCAAATGGGAGAGAAGCTATTGAACTATTTAAAGCCAATCCCGGCATTAGATTGATCCTTATGGATATGAAGATGCCGGAGATTGATGGATTTGAGGCTACAAGACAAATAAAACTGATAAATAAAAATGTTTGTATTATTGCCGTAACAGCTTATGCAATGTCGGGAGATGAGGAGAGAATAATAGCTTCAGGGTGTGATGGATATCTAAGTAAACCAATAAACAAAAAAAGTCTGCTTGAAAAAATATCAGAGTTCATTAAGATTTAATCCCGAATTCTTATAAAATTTGTATTTCAGCCTTTTAAAAGTTCAAGATAAATTCTTTTCAATAATTGCGCATGATCTCAGAGGGCCCTTAAGTGCATTTGTTGATGCCACCCAGATACTCTTTCACCCGTTTGTAAACATTATCTGCTGTAAATCCTAACTTTTCATCGAGAACCTTATATGGGGCTGAATAACCAAAACTATTCATTCCCCATACAACTCCATTTGGCCCAACCAGCCCTTGAAGTGTGACTGATAATCCTGCCGTAAGGCCGAATATCGGAACATTTTCCGGCATAATAGATTTCTTATAACTATCGGGTTGATTCCTGAATAGCCCTTCTGAGGGAGCAGAAATTATCCGGATATTCAGTCCATCATTCCTTAAAAGCTGAGCTCCTTCAACCAGTGTTGCAACTTCCGATCCGCTGGCAACAAGAATAATGTCAGGTTTCCCTTTGCAATCCTGAACAATATAGGCACCTTTTTCAGATTGTAATGCTTCAGAGTACCTGTTACTGACTTTTGAAGGGAGATCTTTAATATTCTGTCTCGAAAGTATCAGGGCAGTTGGTATTTTTTTATTTTCAAGGGCCATTTTCCAGGCAACAGTTGTCTCAGCTGAATCTGCCGGCCGTAATACAATCATACTGTTCTCACCATGATGGTTTTTAAGATGCTCCATCAGTCTCAATTGAGCTTCCTGTTCAACAGGTTGGTGGGTAGGGCCATCTTCCCCAACGCGGAAAGCATCATGAGTCCAGATGTATTTCACAGGCAATTCCATAAGACAGGCAAGCCTTACTGCCGGTTTCATGTAATCTGAAAAAACAAAGAATGTCCCGCATGCCGGTATAATACCACCATGAAGAGCCATTCCATTCATTACGGCAGCCATGGTAAGTTCAGAAACGCCTGTCTGAAGAAAAGCTCCAGTGAAGTCACCCTTTGTAAAAGCATGAGTATTTTTCAGAAATCCGTCTGTTTTATCAGAGTTTGACAAGTCGGCTGAAGCGACAATCATATTTTCAATTTTTTTAGCCAACACACCAAGAACAGTTGCGGAAGCGGCTCGTGTCGCAGACCCTTCTTTCTGGACGATAGATTTGAAATCGATATCAGGCAATTCCAGTGAGTAAAAAGAATTAAGTTTCTTATCCAGCTCCCAGTTTTTGTCCGCCCATTCATCTTTTGCCTTTCTCCATTCTGAAGCTGATTCCTTCCTGGTTTCAAGCACTTTATCATAAAATTCACGAACTTCTTCAAAGATTTTAAAGGGATCTGAAATATCGCCTTCAAGATTAAGAAGTGACTTTTCAAAAGAACCACCGGCCTCACTTACAGGCATTCCGTGCGTTGAGGTTTTCCTTTCAAAGCTCTTTCCTTCATTATCAAGAAGCCCTTTGCCCATAATAGTCTTCCCGATAATAATTGTTGGTTTATTTTTTTGATTGACAGCTGAGGTGAGCGCAATTCTGATCTGGTTCTGATCATTTCCGTCAATCCTGATGACATTCCATCCCCATGCTGTGTATTTCATACCGGTGTCTTCGACAGTTACAGCTTTGGTTTCAGTTGAAAGCTGGATATCATTTGAATCGTAAAACATGATAAGGTTGCCAAGACCCAGAAAACCGGCCAGTCTGCCTGCTCCCTGTGAAATCTCTTCCTGAACACCTCCATCTGAAATGTAGGTAAATATCTTATGAGAAAACAGTTCCCCGAACCTGGCTACAAGAAACCGTTCAGCAATTGCTGCTCCAACAGCCATCGTATGTCCCTGTCCGAGCGGACCTGAGGTGTTTTCAATTCCTTTCATTATATTGAGTTCGGGGTGACCCGGTGTCGGGCTTCCCCACTGACGGAAATTCTTTAGTTCCTCGACAGTAAAATGACCTGTCAGAGTAAGTATAGAATATAGCATTGGCGACATATGTCCGGGATCGAGAAAGAATCTGTCACGATTTATCCATGATGGATCATCCGGATTGAAATTCAGGAACTCGGAAAAAAGTATGTGGATAAAATCCGCACCACCCATTGCACCTCCCGGATGTCCTGATTTAGATTTTTCCACCATCGCCATTGCTAGAATGCGAATGTTATCTGCCGCTCTTTGATTGATATCAATATTCATTTAAATTGAAATTATAGTTTGTTACAAGACTGACAAAAATAGGATTATTTCACGAAAGTAAAAAACAAATCAGGATACTACCCNNATTTAAGATTTGATAACTTTTCGTACATTTAACCTGAAAAGTCTAAAATGCCTGATATATGGAGCCTAAATTGAATGCATTAATCATTGATGATGAAGATAATGCCAGAATACTACTTACTAAGCTACTGGAAGAAACTCTTTTATTTAAAAATATCAGATTGGCTCAGTCAGTGGAGACGGCTTATGCTGAAATGAGCCGATTTGAACCGGATATAATCTTTCTCGATATTAAAATGCCAGGGAAAGATGGTTTTGCTTTCATTCAGGATTTACCCCAGGGATATAAATTACAGAAAATTGTTTTTGTGACAGCCTATGATCAGTATGCTATTAAAGCAATTAAAAACCAGGCCTTTGATTACCTTCTTAAACCGGTGAACCGTAAGGAATTAAACCAATGTTTAGCAAGGTTTATTGAGAAGAAGAATGAAACTAATGAGATTGAACAACCTGTAAAAAAAAGTGAAACACATGAACGTTTGACAAGAATAAGGGTCAACACACGGACAGGAACTTTATTTATTAATCCTGCTGACATATTATTCTGTAAAGCCGAAGGAAACTATACTTCTGTATGTACAGGGAAGAAACATCATCTTTGTTCCATGAACCTTGGAAAAGTGGCAGAACTGCTTCCGAAGAATGGGTTTGTCAGAGTTGGGCGTTCATATATTATTAATTTTGAATATATTACAATGCTTGATCGAAAAGAGTGCACAATCATGCTTGTGAGAAATTCAGAATCAGTAACTGTAAAAATACCCAGGCAGCATCTAAAGGATCTTGATAATATATAACCAATGAAAGGTGGTTCTGTTTTTAAAAAAATCATCTATTCTTCCTATTTCCTGGCGGTGATTCCAGCAATTTTAGTCATATGCTTTCTTACGCCTTTAGGCACAAGGTCCAGATTGCAGGTTGAACAAGTTGATAAAGCCTCTTCTATAAATGTTTATGAAGATCTGAATTCAGACTCTATTTCAGAAGTTGTCCGTTCAGGCAAAGGGCTCCCTTATTATCATATACTGGTGCTTAATAATGATATGCAGGTTTATGATCAGTGGAATTTGCCGGATAGCATCAACCTGGATATGTCGGACTTTTTCTTTGGTAATTTTAACCACAACAAATATAAGGAGATTTACATTTTTACACATAAAGATGATTCATTGTTCCTGAATATTAATGAGTTTTTTGATCCCAAGGGGATAAAATCAAATCATATTTATATTACAAAAATCAGAGTTATAAATGGAAAGGTAACGTCTATTATATGGCCAGCTGGCTTTTTTGATACAAACGGAGACGGGAAAGATGAACTTTTTTTCAGTATTCAGACAGGTTTTGGTGTGGAGCCACGACGGATTTATTCCTATGATATTGTTAACAGGGAAGTGAAAACGAGTCCGTTGACAGGTGTGATCACTCAATTTCCAAAGATGTTTGATGCTGATGGAGATGGCAGGCCTGAAATCTTCGGATTGACAGGGGCATCAGGGAATTCTAAAACATGGTTCCCTTTTACCGACTGGAGTAGCTGGCTAATGGTATTTAATGATAGTTTAAAATTAAAATTTCCACCTGTAGAGTTTCCGGGACTTACCAATCAATTGGAAACAGAAGCTTATGTAAAGGACAGCTTCAAAGGCTATGTAGCAACTCATATAACGGGGTCGGCGGATACATCAGTGCTTAAACCGAGAATTATGATTTTTTCTTTAGATGGTAAAATGATCCGGGAACGACTATTCAGCGATTTGGGCTTAAAACCTTACTCAAACATAGTTGTTTTAAAAAACAGGAACACGGACAGAATTTACCTTGTAAGTAACAATATTATTGAGCTCAATAATAATCTGGAAGTGATAAAGAGAGTCAACTCTTCATTCAATTCTGCAATCAGAACTTATAAAGTCGATATTAATTTTGACGGTGAAGATGAATTGCTTATTTATTCTCAGGATGAGAAAAAACTGGTCATTTTTAATGCAGATTTGCAAAAGATTGCTGAGGCTAATCTTAAGGGGACCGAACAGATTTTCAGGTTTTCTCATTATTCATCTAAAGACCATGTGAGTAAAATATTTTTAAATGCAGGTGGAGGTTATGGTTACTTCCTGATGCTTAAAAGCAACTATTATTATTACCTTGGATATATGGTATATCCGGGCATTTATATTTTATTTCTGGCATTTATAATTCTGATCAAAAGAATTAACACTCTTCAGGTTGTGCAAAAAGAGAGTTTAAACCGCAGGCTTGTAACACTTCAATTACAGGGAATTAAGTCACAGCTGGATCCTCATTTTACCTTCAATACTCTAAATTCAATCGCATCTCTGATATACCTTGAGGATCGTCATTTAGCTTATGACTATATGAATAAGTTCACACAATTACTCAGAGGTCTGATTAACGACGCTGACAGGATTTATCGGAGCCTTGGTGAAGAACTGGAGTTTGTGACCGCATACCTAGATTTGGAAAAACTCAGGTTTGGCGCTAAATTCAATTATGAGATAATATTAGGAGCGGGAGTCAGTCAGAGAGAGCAGGTTCCGAAGCTTGTCTTGCATACATTTACAGAGAATTCTATAAAACATGGAATAATGTCAAAGACTGAAGGCGGACTTTTGAAAATAATGGCTGAGAAGGATAAGGACTATCTTATTCTTTCTGTTGAAGACAATGGGATTGGAAGAGCAAAAGCCGAAGGCCAATCTACATCTACAGGTAAAGGCCTGAAACTTACAAGTGAATTCTTTGATATTCTAAATCAAATCAATAAAAAGCCCATACGGCACTTTATTATTGATTTGCACGATGAAAAAGGAGATTCTCTTGGTACCCGGGTAGAGGTATGGGTACCGGTGGAAGATTAATTTTGAGTAAGTTAATAATTTTTACAAATATTTTCTGTCTTCTTCAGGCACCTCAAAATATTTGTTGTAGATTTTCACATCCGGGCCTCTCTTTTCCTCAATTTTGTTTCCCCTGATCTTATAAGTACACTTTTCACCAGCTATTCCGGAAAAGTAAATATTGTATTCTTTTCCATCTTCATCGATCATTAAGATCCGTACCATATGCAGGTATTTCATACTATTTAACTGTGCACAACAAATCGGACAGGAATATATGTATTCTTCCCCTTCCTTGATCTGAAATGACGGATGAGTAGTATGAGTATAATTCCCGATTTCGGGATTTAAATAGATCAACCCTCTTTGTGAACGGTTGGTGAGTTTCGAGGCAGCAAGGATAATGGATGTTTTCACATTGAGATGACCCCTGCAAACCTTACAAAGATATTCTACAGCCATGATGCACCTCCTGTTTGTTTATCTGTTTAATAATCTTATCCGCAACATTCTTTACAAGGTACGACAAATCTTCACCAAAGTCAATTTTTTCGGGTTGGATTCCGAGTACATAAACCGGCATAGTGAAGAATTCTGATAATCGTCTTAATGAAATATTATGAGTGTTAAACGTTATATCTTGTATTTTATTGAGTGATAGCAGTTTAAATGATCCGGCAATTGCCTTTATATCAACACAATCTATTAATATCAGTATATCCGGATCCAAGCTGACTATTTTTCCGATATAGTTTTCAATGCTTGCCTCTACAGTGAGCGATAATACAGAATTGTTTGTCCTTATTCTTTTACTTATATAAACTCCGACACCATCATCCGTTTTGAGAAGATTTCCAATTCCGACAAAAAGCTTTTTTTTATCTTTTTGTGCTATGATTTTATTCAGGGTATCAGACATCTTTGAATAGAAATTTTACCAAAATTTGTCTCAAACAGTTCGGGCAAATAATATTAAACATATCTTTTCTTTTCAGGTCACCAATGATCTCAGAATCAATAGCCTGTCCTTCTGCAAGCTTTAGTTTCTCATTTAGCAGATTCAGATTCAGGATGGAAGAGAAAGCTTTTGGACCAAGTTTCCTGTGCATAAAATGAAGATGCTCCTTAGTTGTTATTATTGCCTGGCAATTTTTGCAAATAAGGAGTTCTTTCTCCTGGAATTCAACATTTTTTTGTCTGTCAAACACAGCCATGTCAAAAATTTTATCTGATAATTTAACACCTTTCCCGGTGATACAATGTTCCTGGCATTGTCCACAAAAGATACATTTTCCGTAATCTCTTTTTATTGTCCTGATTCCCTTTTCTTTATCATCGATAAATGTTATTGCCTGTGGCGGACAAACATTTGCGCAGGTTTCGCATCCTACACAATTCTCATTATCTACGACAGGCTTTCCCCTGAAGTTTTCGAAGGGCACATGTGGTTCTTTAGGAAACTTTGATGTATAGGCCGGTGTAACAAGTGAGATTACAGCCTCTTTTATCTCCCGTAGCTTTGGATACTTCATTTTACAGCATCTTTA
>PLMC01000114.1 GCA_003141495.1 Bacteroidales bacterium | reverse complement strand
TTACAGTTGCGGAAGCTAACAGTATAACCCGTACTGCCAGAGCAGATGTTTGGACTTTTTTAGAAACCGAGTTAAAAGAAAGCGCAGCAGTCCTTCCTATAACCCGCCCCGACGCTGAAAATGGCCGTATGACAGCAGGAGCGGCTTTAGGTATATTAGGCCGCTTGCAAATGGAAGAACAAAAATGGAGCGATGCTGCTGTAACATATAAGACAATTATCGATTTTAATTGCTATAGCATTGATCCCAAATACAGGGAGTTATTTTTAGGGGATCATGAATTCAGTAAAGAAATTATAATGAGTTCACAATACCTGAAGGATACTTACGGACAAGTACTTCTGATATATTTGACTCCTGAAGCCTGGGGTGGATGGCATCAATTCTCTCCTTTTAACGAACTGGTGAAAGTGTACGAATGCACTGATGGCAAAACGATTGACGTGTCACCTTTGTATGATAAGAACAATCCGTACAATAACCGCGACCCAAGATTAGACGCTACCATATTTATTCCGGAACGGACAGTTTTCAGAGGAACTACCTATACAACCAATCCAACCTCAGGTAATAACGACAAGTTCGGTAAATATCCGGTTTGGAGCGGATATAGTATCCTTAAATTCATGGAAGACGATCCATCTGTAAGTGTGTGGAGTTCAGGGACCAATTGGATAATGATCCGTTATGCCGAGGTTCTTTTAGGTTATCTTGAATCAAAATTGGAATCAGGTGCTGCCATCGACCAGTCATTGCTTGATCAAACAGTTAATAAGGTTCGCGGACGGGCAGCTGTAAATATGCCTCCGGTAACAACTACAAACCCTGATGATCTAAGAAAAATTGTAAGAAGAGAGCGTAGAGTCGAGTTTGCTTTTGAAGGCCTGAGGTATTATGATATTCTTCGTTGGGGCATTGCTGCTGACGAGCTTAACTATCAGTTTACCGGACAGAAACTTACCAACGATCCGGCAAATTATACAGCCTATCCTGTTGATGCTGATGGTTACTATATTATGACTCAGCAAAAAAGAGCTTTTATAAGAGGCAAAAACGAATTATGGCCTATTCCTCAAACTGAACGGGATATTAATAAAAATTTAACTCAAAATACCGGGTATTAATTCACAGTTAGGAATTTTAATTTAGTTAGTTTCCTCCGTTACCTATCTTCATATGGAGTTGGTAACGGAGGTTAAACAAAATAGTCTTTGTAAAAAGTATTTAAGCAAACTACATCAGGATGCCCTTATTTCTATAATGCCCTTCTAAAAATGTAAATCAAAAATGCATTAAAATCAGGACATGTATATAAAATTATTTAAATCTATAACAAACAACCTGACTCGACTTTGAAGCTTCAGTATTAATGATTGGCTCTACAAATAGATGAAAAATATAATCCATATTTTGTTCAGACATTTTGTATTTATCACAATTTTATTTCATTACTGCCTCTTTCTTCCCGGGCAAAATAAATCGCTTGAACAATTGCAGGGAGAACATGTAGACCTGCGTTTCGGGATGTTTATTCATTTTAACATTAACACTTATCATCCGGGTTGGGGAAATGAAAGAGTTGATCCCAAAATATTTAATCCCTATGGTTTGGATTGTGGGCAGTGGGCAAGAGCTGCAAAATCAGCAGGTATCAAATACGCTCTATTAACAACAAAGCATCACGATGGTTTTGCCTTGTGGCCATCAAAACAAATACCTCCTAATGGGAAACCCCCATATACCATCACTCAAAGCGCTATACCTGAAAAAGATGTAGTGCGTGAATATGTAGACGCTTTTCGGGCTGAAGGTATCCTCCCCGGACTATATTTTTCAATGTGGGATGTTGCCAATGGTATTGGTGGCCCCTATGATAAAACGGATACTATTAACTGGAATAAAGTGAAACCCTATATACTTGGTCAAATAAAAGAATTGCTTGGAGGAAAATATGGAGAAATTCCAGTTTTTGTAGTGGATGGTTATATGTGGAAGATGGGACATAGACAAATACCTTATCAGGAAATCAGAAATCTTGTTAAATCTCTTCAGCCTAATTGTTTATTTATTGATCATAATGGTGGTATACCATGGGAAGTAGATTTGGTTTATTTCGAGGAACCTCTCGGTATTCAGTCTCCCAATGGAAATACGATTGCTGCTTGCCAGGGACAAACCATATCCAATGATTGGTTTTGGGACGAAAGTTGCACAGATAGTTCTAAGCTAAAAAGTGTAAAAGATATCGTGAATCATCTGAATCGCTTAGAACCATTATACACGAACTTTATCATCAATTGTCCACCAAACAGAAGTGGCCTTTTGGATAAAGCTATTGTTGACAGGCTTGCAGAAATAGGAAAATCATGGAAACCCAATTTGACAAGAAGATCCTTACCAGAGCAATTACCAATGGTAGAAAACCCTATAACCCCAGTTTCAGCAGTAGCAACAAGTAACAATGCAATGCTTGCAATAGATGGACTTAATGACTGGATAAAAGGCCCCAGATTCCAAACTCTCTGGCAATCCGATACCATTTTACCTCAATCTATTACAATTGATTTTGGTTCAGAATATAAAAACATAGATATGCTCATGTATCTTCCCCGGCGAGATGCGGGTAATACAAATGGTTATATAACTTCTTATAAAATATACGTGAGTAATAATGGTGAAGATTTCAAGCAAGTATATAAAGGAATATGGGCAGCGAACCAAACCATAAAAAGAGCTCAATTTGCACCTCAGACTGCAAGGTATCTCCGGCTTGAAATCTTAGAAGCAACTGGCGGATTAGCTGTAATCGGAGAACTAACTATTGGCTCAAATAAAAATAAAGTAAAAGCTTTAAGCATCTCTTCAAGAGTAAATTAATCATTCTTTCTTAGATATCTATTCAACAAACATATATTGATTTGAAATCTTAGTATAACTTAAAACCTGGCATATGAAACTTCTTTATACTATCATCCTTTTCCTTGTTTTTCGCAAAATGATAATATTTCCGTTAATGATCCAAAACTGGCCTGGTGGCGCGATGCCCGTTTTGGATTATTCATTCACTGGGGGCCAATTACGCTGACCGGGGCCGAAATAAGCTGGTGCATGCGAACCGATTTACCCTGGTGTAAACCTGATTATGTTGTTCCTGAAATTTATCAGCAACTCTACAAACAGTTTAATCCGGTGAAGTTTGATGCCCGTCAATGGATGCAATATGCCAAAGATGCCGGAATGAAATACATCGTTTTTGTTTCGAAACACCACGATGGATTTGTAGAGTGGGATTCGAGACTGACCGATTACAAAATTACCAATTCGCCTTTTGGTCGCGATGTCCTTCGTGAATTGTCAGATGCTGCCAAAGAGGCCAACATGCCTCTGGGAGTATATTTTTCGCCGGGCGACTGGCATGATAAGGATTGCCGCACAGCAACCAACGATGCCTTTGTAAAACGAATGCACGGCTATCTTACTGAATTGCTGACGAATTACGATATTAAATTGTTATGGTTCGATTACGATGGTTTCCCAAATCCCAGTTTTCCTGAAGAAACCGCCACATTAGTCCGAAAATTAAAGCCTGGAATAATCTTAAGTAATCGGCTGGAGCCTCTTCACCCCGATGAATCGCACGGACGGATAGGTAAATGGGGCGATTACGCAACTCCTGAAAACCGTGTTGGTAGTTATTGTGATGCAGTACCCTGGGAAACTTGTGCCACCCTGGGGAAAGGTTGGTCATGGCGGTCAAATGATAAACCCCACAACCTTCGTTTTGCACTTCGCACATTAATTGGCTGTGCCGGAGGAGATGGAAATCTTTTACTCAATGTTGGCCCCAATGCTCTGGGCGAATTCCAGGCTGATTTTGTTGACCGCCTTCATGAAATAGGTGCATGGATGAAAACAAATGGCGAATCTATTTACGGAACAAGAGGCGGCCCGTTCACTCCAACTAACAATTATGCAAGCACACAAAGGAAATGTAATATACATTCATGCTTTCACTTTCAAAGGTGATAAACTCGTTTTGCCTCATCTGCCAGCCACAGTTAAGAGTGCCTCACTAATGGATGGTTCACCTGTGGTAATCAAGAATACGAAAGATGCGCTTACAATTACGTTAGAATCACAAAAACAAGATACAATTGTAACACTGATAAAACTAACTATCGACCGTCCCGCAATAGAATTAACTGCAATTTATCCACCATCGGTCAGTGGTTCTCTGGCTTACCTTAAACCAGCTACAGTATCCAGTAGTATAGCCCCGCTGTTTATGCATACGGCACAAGCCGCAATTGATGACAACATTGGCACTTTTTGGAGTTTAGGGAGAAATGACTCGGTTGCTGCAACAATTATTGGCAGGAAGTTTGAAACCCAGCATGATCCGAAATCGGAAGTATGGAAAAGATCAGGTTGGCTTGAAGTTGATTTGGGGACACCAAGGACCATTTCTCATGCTTTTATTCAGGAATTACTCTGGGGAGATTATTCGCCGGTAACTTCTTTTAGTATTGATTATGAAAAGAAAGGAGAATGGAAGACAGCCTTCATTGGCTCAACAATTGGAAAATCTCTCGAAATAAACCTGCCAAAACCGGTCACCGCCCGGAAATATCGCCTGTCAATAGCGGCTGACGGCAGACCTGCAATCGCTGAATTTCAATTATTTGATAAAGCAAAAGATTTAACTACTAAATGATTATGATAGTGAATTTTTAATTAGATTGGTAACCCAACAACCAATAATAAGTAATTCATTAAAAATCTTATCATTACCAAACTCAAAGGAATATTACTGTATTGTCCTGCGATACAGTAATATAACTGATTTTTTTGTCATTTTTTTATGTTGTAGGATATAATACAAAGTAAATAAATTCCGCTTAAACCTTTCGACTGAAGTAAAGGATTTTCATATCTTAGCTGAACCTAAAAACCTAATCTGTAAAATCAAAATACTATGAAAAAAGGTCTTTTCATCACATTTCTTCTTGGATTCATTATCTGCCTAAATCCCGCAACTGCACAAAAGAAAAAAGAGGCTGCAAAAGATTCTTTGAAAAAAGATACCGGACTGTCCTCTACGTTCAGTGGATTATCATTCCGGAGTATAGGTCCTGCCTAGCAGGCAGGACGAATTTCTGATTTTGCGGTAAACCCAAAAGATCATTCTGAAATTTACGTAGGTGTTTCCGCCGGCAATGTGTGGAAGACTACAAATAACGGAACCAGCTGGACACCAATATTTGATAAATACGGAGCTTATTCGATAGGCTGTTTGAAAATCGATCCTGAAAACCCATTTGTTGTTTGGATCGGAACTGGCGAGAAAAATTCTCAGCGACAGCTGGGTTATGGCGATGGTATATATAAATCGGAGGATGGAGGGGCAAGCTGGAAAAACATGGGGTTGAAAGATTCAAGACAAATCGGAATGATAGAAATTGATCCCCGTAATACCGATATTGTTTATGTAGCAGCCGAGGGTTCTGTTTGGGGACCAGGTGGGGACCGTGGCCTCTACAAAACAATTGATGGGGGCAAAACATGGAATAAAGTTCTCGATATAAGCGAAAATACCGGTGTTAAAAATGTTGTTCTTGACCCGCGCAATCCCGATATTCTATACGTGACAGCGGAGCAGAGAAGAAGACATGTATTTACGAAAATAGGTGGCGGACCTGAATCAGCAATTTATAAATCAAAGGATGGCGGCAAAACCTGGGACAAAATAATGAATGGACTTCCAAAAGTTGACATCGGAGGTATGGGACTAGCGATATCACCGGTCAATCCTGATGTATTATATTTAATTATGGAAGCTGCAGGAGAATCAAGTGGATTCTACAGGACGATGAACAGAGGCGCCTCGTGGGAAAAAATGAGCTCCTATGCCTCTAGCGGACAGTATTTTAACACTATTGTTTGCGATCCAAAAGATATTAATAAAGTTTATAGCCTGGAGGTTGCTTCACAGGTAACACTTGACGACGGAAAGACATGGAACCCTGTAGGCAATAACCAGAGACATGTTGATGATCATGCAATGTGGATTGACCCTGACAATACCAAACACTTCTATATAGGAGGCGATGGTGGCATATATGAGACATTTGACAAGGGTGAAAATTACATTTTTAAATCTAACCTCCCTGTACCACAATTCTACAGGGTAAGTGTCGATAATGCGTTACCTTTTTACAATATTTATGGAGGCACCCAGGATAACAACTCAATGGGTGGTCCTTCACAAAACATCAACAGGGACGGTGTGGTAAATGATGACTGGAAAGTTACTGTCGGAGGGGACGGTTTCTGGGTGGCAAATGATCCTGTTGATGAAAACATTGTATTCACCGAATCTCAATACGGTAACGCTGCTCTCTGGGACAAGAAGAGCCAGGAATCGATAGGGATCAGGCCGGTTCCACACGAAGGAGAAAAAACCTATAAATGGTATTGGGATACTCCGATAATTATTAGTCCTTTTAATCGGGAAAGAATATATATGGCAGCTAATAAAGTATTCAGAAGCGATGACCGTGGAAGGACCTGGGTCGAAATATCAGGAGATCTTTCACGGAATGAGGATCGTAATAAATTCAAAGTCATGGGTAAGTACTGGAGTATCGATGCGGTTGCCAAAGATGTATCAACTTCGCAATGGGGATTGATTGTATCTCTTGCTGAATCGAGGGTCAAAAAGGACCTCATTTATGCAGGCACTGATGATGGAGTTATTGCTGTTACTGAAGACGGAGGAAAGAACTGGACAAAGATAACCACCTTTCCGGGTATTCCTGAATATACTTATGTAAGCGACTTACTACCTGATAAATTCGATGAAAATGTGGTATACGCTACATTCAATAATATGCTTAATGATGATTTCAAACCATACATACTAAAAAGTTCTGATAAAGGTAAGACATGGATTCCTTTGACTAATAAACTGCCGGCAAATGGTTCTATTCACACTATAGAACAGGATAATGTCAAACCAAATCTGCTCTTTACAGGATCTGAATTCAGTTTCTATTTTTCAATCGATGGCGGAAATGAATGGACAGAATTAAAGTCGGGACTTCCTACAATTGCAGTTCGAGATATAGCTATCCAGGAACGTGAGTGTGACCTTGTTATCGCAACCTTTGGAAGAGGCTTTTATGTTCTCGATGATTACTCACCATTGAGAAACTTCAAAAAAGAGATGCTTGACACTCCTGGTTATATATTCCCGATAAAGGATGCTAAAATGTTTGTACAGTCTCGCGGCTTCGACAACCAGGGCTCGATGTATTTCAAAGCTCCTAATCCTGAATTCGGTGCAACTTTTACTTACTTCGTGAAAGATGTTCCGAAAACTGCAAAAGCTATACGCGAGGAGAAAGAGAAAGTCCTTTTTGGAAAAGGAGAACCAATACCGCAACCTTCAATTGCTGATCTGGATGCAGAGGCAAAAGAGGAAAAAGCATATCTGGTTTTTACAATTACCGATGAGAATAATAACATTGTGAAACGTCTTTACAAATCAGCATCAAAAGGAGTTAACAGGATTACATGGAACTTCACGTATGAGAGCCTGGCACCGGTAACCACAACAAAATATGAGCCTGTCGTTTCCATCAGCGGAGGCAGAGGAAGAAGAGGTGGCGAAGGAAGAGGCATACAGGCAATGCCGGGAACTTATAAAGTTGCCTTATCAATGGTTGCAAAAAATGAAATAAAACTGCTTTCGGAACCTGTTTCATTCATTTGCAAACCTTTGGGGCTTGCAACATTCCCTGCTACAGACCTCAAAGCTAAATATGCATGGATTAGTGATGCATCAGAATTCTCAAGAACTATGTACGGTACAATAAGTTATACTACAGAACTTGTTAACCGGCTGAATGCCATAATGCAGGCAATACATCAGACACCTCTGGCTACGCCTGAAATGATGAAAGAGGCTGAACGAATAAATACTGAACTGGAAGATATTCAGTTTAAATTTAATGGCCCGAAGGCAAAAGCGAGCTCTGAAGAACTTCCACCTATTGACATGCCGCTATCTGACAGACTGAATGAGATGGCGTCGGCAAGTTACGGTGCAAGCGGAGATATTGTCACCACCACTAAACAACAGCTGGAAATCCTGAAATCTGAGTTCCCCCCGATACTTGAAAGAGTGAAAAAAGCAGGTGAGGATCTTCAGAAACTTGATAAACAGCTTGATGCAATAAAAGCACCGTGGACTCCCGGAAGGATCCCTGTTTTATAATGTAAAAGACAGCAGTAAGTTTTAATTGCTTTTTAAGAGAAATCTTTTTATACTTGTTATTGAATAATAATTTTAAAAAATTGATTATGGGCAGACCAGTCACGCTCTTTACAGGCCAATGGGCAGACATGCCGTTTGAGACTTTATGCCAAAAAGCCAGATCATTTGGTTATGATGGTTTGGAATTAGCCTGCTGGGGAGATCATTTTGAGGTAAATAAAGCCGATGATGCATATTGCCGTAAGAGGAAAGAAATACTTGCTAAATATGGACTTAAAGTTTTTGCGATTGCCAATCACCTGGTAGGTCAAGCTGTTTGTGATCGTATTGATGAAAGACACAAAAGTATACTACCTGACTACGTGTGGGGAGATGGCGATCCTGAAGGTGTTCGCCAGAGAGCTGCCCGGGAGATGATCAGTACAGGAGAAGCTGCTAAAAGAATGGGAATTAATATTGTTACTGGCTTTACCGGAAGTTCCATCTGGCCCCTCCTTTACTCATTTCCTGCGGTTCCACAGTCTATGATAGATAATGGATTCCAGGATTTTGCATCTCGTTGGATCCCAATCCTGGACAAATATAAGGAACTTGGTATTCATTTTGCTCTCGAAGCTCACCCCACAGAAATTGCATTTGACATAGCTTCAGCAAAAAGAGCGATTAAAGCTGTTAAAAACCATCCTAACTTCGGCTTCAATTTCGATCCTTCTCACTTTGGTTACCAAGGAGTCGACTATGTAAAATTTATTTACACTTTCCCGGAAAAGATTTTTCACGTACACATGAAAGATGTGGGTTGGTCAAGAGTGCCAACAGAAGCGGGAGTATTCGGTGGACATACTGAATTCGGAACTCTTGGACGCTTCTGGGATTTCAGAAGTCTTGGACATGGGAACATAGTATTTGAGGATATTATCAGGGCGCTTAACACAATCAAATACAAAGGACCACTGTCCGTAGAATGGGAGGATGGCGGCATGGACAGGGAATTTGGAGCAAAAGAGGCATGTGAATTTGTACATAAGGTTGACTTCCCCTCTTCAGATATTGCTTTTGATTCTGCGTTTGAAAAGAAATAAACCAGCATTTACTTAACCTTAACCTTAACCTTAAAATGGAGACTATTAAGAAAACTCAACTCTTCAATGCCAGTTGCGTTGCTTTAGTTGTTACTGCATTAGCCTTTGCTACAAGGGGCTCATTTGTACAGGCCTGGGCAACAGAATTCAATCTTACTCATACTGAAGTAGGATGGATTGTAGGGACAGCATTCTGGGGCTTTACCCTGGCAATGTTTTTTGGCGGACCACTGGTTGATATTATTGGTATNNGCCTGTAATCCTTTGATAACAAGCATGTACACTGATCAAAAAACCCGTCGTCTTAATCGTTTTCATGCATGGTTCCCTACAGGAATCGTAATAGGGGGTCTGGCAGTATACCTGTTCGACAAGATCGGTCTGCTTGGCTGGCGTTATGCGATGGGTATTATGTTGCTGCCTACATTTGCTTACGGATACATGTTTCTTAACAAAGAGTTTCCAAAGACAGAACGAGTTGTATCCGGTTTTACCTACAAGGATATGCTTAAAGCATGTGTTAGCCAACTATTTATATTCATGGCACTCAGCATGATACTTACAGCAGGCACAGAATTGGGTACCAATCAATGGATTGCAGCATTACTTGCAAACGTTTCCAGCAATCCTATCCTGTTATTAGTATGGATATCAGGTATTATGGCTCTATCACGTCAGTTCGGAGGTTCACTCGTACATAATATGAAATCGACTGTTGTGTTGCTTACATCATCTATACTGGCCTTTATCGGATGCATTCTCATGGGTTACACCAGTGGGGCAATGGTTTTTGCATCTGCCGGTATTTTTGCATTGGGAGTTGCATTTTTCTGGCCTTCGATGTTAGGCTTCGTATCTGAGAATATTCCTCAGAGCGGTGCATTAGGGCTGGGTATTATGGGTGGAATCGGATTCCTCGGGGGAGCAATTGCACAACCAGTATTAGGCGCTATCTTCGATGCACAGACTAAAGCAGCTATCCCAGCAGGACAAACGATTGAAGCATTAAAGTCAGCAGCTTCAGGAACAAAAGAAGCTGCAATATGGGCTTCAGCCCAGCTGACCGGAGGAGAGCATACATTAAGATTTGTTGCTTTTGTTCCCGCAGTTTTGATTATCGCCTTCATATTCCTGCATTTGTGGAAAAGAAAACAGGTTTAACCCCCCAACCCCCCATATGAGGGTAAAGAAGTATTTTTCACAGTAAGACCACATTATAGGTGCTTTGCGTGTAATAAGGGTATATTAAGAAGTTAAGGTTGTTAATAGCCCCCCAAATGGGGGGTTTGGGGGGTAAAAAAAAGGAATGGAAACATAGTTAACTAATTATTAATAAATTACTTACAATAACAATAATAATTTGGATGTAAAATGAAGAAGATTAAAATGGGTATGATTGGAGGCGGGATTGGGGCCTTCATCGGTGATGCACATCGTCGCGCTTCGAGAATCTGCAATGATTTTGAACTTGTTGGAGGTGTATTCGATGTCGATTATGAAAAAAGTAAGCAGTTTGCGAAAAATGAGGGTATCATACCTGAGCGGTGTTATAAAAGTGTAGATGAGCTTATCAAATCAGAGTCAGCCTTACCTTCAGATTCTCGTATGCAGGTTGTCTCAATAGTTACTCCCAATGCGCTGCATTTTGTTTTTGCCAAAAGTTTGCTCAGTGCCGGGTTTAATGTGGTTTGCGAAAAACCTATGACAATGACTGTCAAAGAAGCGGAAGAGTTGGAGAAACTTGTTAAAGAAAAAAAGCTGACATTCGCTCTGACTCACACCTACACAGGTTATCCAATGATCCGTCAGATGAGGGATCTTATATCAAAAGGCCTTCTTGGCACAATTCAGCGTATCGATGCCCAGTATTATCAGGGTTGGATCAATTCAATAATTCATGGAACCGGCAGCAGGATAACCGGAGTCTGGAGACTCGATCCAAAACACGCAGGCGCCAGCAGCTGTATGGGTGATATCGGGGTCCATGCATTTAACCTTATTGAATACACTACAGGAATTGAAGTGAAAGAAGTTCTTTCTGATCTTAATCCGGTTAAAGAAAATATCCCGCTTGATCTCGATGGAACAGTTTTACTTCGTTTCAGTAAAAACCTTAAAGGAGTTATCAGAGCGAGTCAGGTTTGCGGTGGAGAAGAGAATAACCTGACGATTGCAGTATATGGATCTAAAGCCAGCCTTAAATGGGCACAGGAGAATCCTAATTATCTCTACATGCTGAGTGATACTGAACCAACAAAAATATTTAAACCTGCTCACGGATACAATGAACAACTTGCTGAGAGCAGTCATACAATGCCATCTGGTCATCCAGAGGGAATATATGAAGCTCTTGCAAACATTTACAAAGGCACTGCGAAATCTATACGAGGTGAAAAATTCACTCCGGGTGAATTTCCTACTGTTCATGACGGAGTCAGAGGGATGAAGTTCATTCACTCAGTTGTTGAATCCAATAAGGAAGGGAATATATGGGTTAAGGTCTGATTAATATCATTATCCCTAGTTTCCCGCGGGACAGATATCTGCTACTTTTTCTTTTTAAGCAGAAGAAAAGCACCCGCACCAACTGCAACAACAACTCCAGCAACAATTGCAATTGTTGTAATAAGACTTTTCCCTTTCTTTTCATCCTCAACCGGATAATAATAAGTTGGTTTTGCATTGGTATCCATGTTAACTGTATCTTGCTTTGGTTTTGGCTGCTCCTGCCCTGCTGCCACATTCAAACCACTAAAAAAAAGGAGCAATGTCATCGAAAACACTAAAACTGATTTTTTCATCATCTAACTGTTTATAAATTAATTGATTAATATTCTATTATGTTTTTCTTTAATTTTTCCCTTCATATACTTTGTGAGTACTTGTGTTTTTTGTGGTTCACAAAAAATCATCTTTACAACTAGGGAACGCAAAGGTAATCACCAAGGTTCACAAAGGAATGTTTATTTCACTCTATTGTATTTGCCAATTCATCGTACTTCTTTGCAATTTCCGGGTTTGAGCTCCTGTAGGTATCGGCCAGAGCCATAATTGCCGGCTTATACTTTGGACTTATCGCCAGACATGTTCTGAGCAACGTCCTCGACCTCTCAACATCATTATCAATCAACAGTTCTGCCATACCTACATATGCTTCAAAATATTTCCTGTTAACATTTATCACTTTTCCATAGTAGCTTATTGCCTCATCCTTTCGGCCCTGAGATTTCGCAATATTTCCCAGATACATCAGGATCGGTTCGAAATCAGGATTCAGCTCCAACCCTCTCTTTAAAAGTGAATCGGCCTTCTGATACTGTCCATCGTTATACGAAGCTCTGGCAAAATTATAAAAAATCATTTCATCACGATCATCAATTTTTATTGCTTTTTCAAAAAGATCAATCGCTTCTTTGCTCCTTCCCTCATTCAGAGCAACATAACCGTCATAATCGTCCTTCGATTTTCTTTCAATAACGGTACATACAGGCACCTTATCCGCATAGACTATATGGATGCTGTTTTCAGGTGGCCAGATATTGTTTCTTAACTGAAAAGGAGAAATATACCTGTTAGCCACAATCGCGTAATCCCAGTCATATTGGCTTCTCTCTTCATATCTGAAATAGGATGTTTCAATTTCTGGATGATTGCGAAACTGCCAGTCTACCGGGTAGGTTGCCTTTACTTTTATTTTGCCGTGGACATCTTTATTGTTGAGATAATCAATAAGCCATTTTGATGCATCAGTCTGACTAACATAATAGTAATCTGTCTCATAATTTGAATATGCACCTCTTAGTCCTCCAACCAGCTGATTATAATATAAATAATAAAAATGAGGATTGTTTAACAAGAACATGAGCGGATGAAATGAAAGTGCTACTATCAAAGCGACCACTCCCCATTTAAAATATTTGTTTTTTACATATTCATAAAAACAATGATATCCTGTTGATGCAAGTAATATGATTCCGGGATAGATAAAGAGAAACTGTCTCCATGAAGAGTAGATATTCGATTTCTCATAAACCACAAATATTACCGGAAATAATATTGAGAATGCAACCAGACCATGAAGAAGAGTTTTTTCAGGATTCAATTTAATTTTAAAAAAAGTACAGAATAGCATCAAACCTGCTAAAACAATAATAGGAATTGTAATTACCATTGATTTAGGAAGGTAGTAGCATGGCATAAAATCAGACCATTCTGCTTTACCTTCAAAGATCTGTCGAAAAGTCGAAGGGAAATGAGCCATCACACGATATGATTCGACGACATTTTTAACAGGTCCGTGAAGAGCGTAGGGCCATAATAAGATGCTTAAAAACCAGGAAATAACAGTAATGCAACAGATCCAAAAAAACTTGGTCCTGACTTCAATTAGATCAATTCTTTTTTCTCTCAGATATTTAAACAGATAGAATATGAAAAAGAAAAAGAAGAGGTAACAGATCAATAACAATCCTCCTGCCCGGATGCTGATGGCGAAAGCGATATTGGCTGTCAGAAATATTAGATCGCGATAGGAGTTTTTCCTGCCTGAAACAAGAAATTTTAACGTAAAAAAAGTACTCGCAATGTATGCCAGTGCAAATGGAATATCTTTTAGATTATTCTGTGTATGACCCAGAAAAGTTGGCGAAACCATATACAGGACCAGTACAAGAATACCTGCCTTGTAGTCTCTGAGCCATATTGCAAAAAGCGCTGTAAGGAAAATTACAAGCCAACCTGCAAAAGTACTCATCAAGTGCCTGAAGCCGTAAACATTATCAATTTTAAACAATTTGATCAGAATTGTTACAATGTTATCATACGACTGTCCATAATATTTCAGGTTGGTAACCGGAGTATTAAGGGCAGACTGATCCTCGCCATGAGTTGCGAAATAGTTATAAACTGAAACAGAATGATTATAATGCAGTACTTCATCACATGTGATGTCTGCATTTTTGCTCAGAAGCAGCATCAGAACAAGAAGAAATGCAGATGAAATATTAAAGACACATTTTAATCTTTTTTCAGTCATCATTTTTCCTGACCGCCATCATAAAATTTTTTGACAAAATAAACCGGACGGTTTTGCGATTCTTTATAGCTTCTGTAAACATACTCACCAAGGATCCCCAGGAAAACCAGTTGAATAGAACCAAGAAAATAGATACTAAGCAGAGTGGAAGACCATCCTATTACAGCAAATCCATATACTTTGTCAATTAAGACATAGATTCCTGCACACATAAAAACCAGGGTTCCTATTGAACCAAGAATCAGACAGAAACGAATCGGGAACCTTGAAAATGAAAATATGGCATCGGCTGCCAGAACATTCAGATTGTAGAAGCTCATTTTAGGGTTTCCTTCAAAACGGTCATCTCTTACAAATTCTATATACCCCTGTCTGAATCCGATAAAAGTGCGGAGACCTGGAAGATATCTGACTTTTTCCTTCATGGAGATAAGCGCATTAACTGCTTCCCTCTTCATCATGGAGTAATTCCCAGAGTTCTGCATATTCTTAATCTCACCAATATGTTTAAATAGAAGATGGAATAATACCTTATAAGGAACCCGGCTGCTTTTGCTTTTTCTGCCGATTCTTTTTCCACTTACAATATCATAATTTTCTTCATTGATCTTTTTGTACATATCAGCCAACAATTCAGGAGGATCCTGCAAGTCTCCATCCATCATAGCAACCACATCACCTTTAGAATATTCAAGTCCGGCGGTATATGCTGCCTGATGCCCAAAATTTTTCGACAGAGAAAGTATTTTAATATGATTGTTCTTCTTCTGCCACGACAGAATTCTTTCAAGACTCTGATCAGTACTTCCATCGTCAACGAAGATCACCTCATAATCTGCAATAAATGATTCTATGGATGAAATGGTCCTTTTAACCAGTTCATCAATCAGTTTTTCCTCGTTAAATATAGGTATTACCAATGAGAGCATATGCTATTTTTTACCCCTCCCTAAATCCCTCCCCACATGGGGAGGGACTTTAAGCGGTTGCGCACAAATTTATTTCATTTATATATCCAAACAATTTCAATTAATAGTTCTTAAACTCCTTCCCCCAAATGGGGGAAGGTTGGGATAGGGGTTATTTCTGTAGTCTTGTCAAAGCAAATTCAGCTTCATCTTTTAATTCAGAGTCTGAAACGAGTTCTTTTATAACAGGAACTGAATAATCAGAACCTATTCTGCTCAGCTCACGGAGTAGAAGCTTTTTTGCCTCAACTGTTGTTTCTTTATCTCTCAGAACTTTCACCATTCTCTTTTCGATCTCGAGCAACCCGGCCTCATTACCGGCTAGATCCCTGATATGGCTCTGTATACATGACAGGTGTTTTGTGCTCTTAGCTATTTCATAATTTCCGATATAGGCAAATGCTTCATCGAGTGTCATCTCCTTAAAGTCAGGCCGAAGCACAACTCCAACAGCACTCGGAAAATCCCAAGGCACTTTCTGGGTTACATCACCAGTCACGGCCCATTCGGCACCTCTCTGCAAAGTTACTATAAACCCGGCACAATGCATTGATGGTCCGCCTCCCTCATCAGCATGTCCCATTGTTGTATGAAAAATCCTCCCCTTGCCAAAAGTAATAGCCATAAGTATCGGCTCATCCCTCATTGTGCCTCCACCTGCAGCACTGTCAGCAAAAGCGGTAGCAAGGATTTGCATATTTTTAGCAGGTCCGCGAAGCTGACTGTACAATTCATCGGTTCCATGTAACCATGCTACAGGCAGGTCCCTGGTTATAGGATGATCAGTTATCCTCGTCCTGACCAAAAACTCTCTTCTTTTGCCATGAGAACCACCAATGCCTGCCGAAGTATCTGTAACCAGTATATTATTTTTATAATAAACATACGGCCCGTCTTTCTGATTTCGGTTACCCCAACCGCCCAAACCTGACATTTCATTATACTCCTTCCAAGAAGGAAAAGAATTATCCGCGGCATGATATAATACCACCCCACCTCCGTTTTTTACGTATTCAACGAAGGCACTATTCGTTTTTTCTGACCATGAATCACCATTATAGTCTATAACAACCAGTTTGTACTTTGTAAAATCGGGATTAAAAGTTTTCATATCTTCACCTTTCCCCGGAGTAATCATAATCTCTGAAGAAAACAAACCTGTTTCGTCAAGAATCTGTTTCAGAACAGGAGAACTGGCTTTCCAGTTATGATTGTTCTGACCTGTAATAATTAATGTTTTGTAACTGGTTTCATTTTTACAGGCAGAAAAGAATGTTAATAATCCTGCTGCAAATATTAAAAGCAAATAATGTTTTTTCATATCAGTTTTGATTAAACGGTTGGTAATGCCCATGGTTGACGATAGGGACGGCTCATAAGGCGTGAAGCCTGGGGATTGCCTATTATCTCTTCTTTTTCAGGATCCCATTTAATTGTCTGCCCTGTAGTCATAGCAATTTCACCCAGCAGCGCAACAGAAATAGCCCTGTGAGCTACTTCCACAGGAGCAATTGCCGGTTTTCCAGAACGAATGCTATCAATGAAATTCTGCCAGTGATTCTCACTTTTATATAAATGGATTTCATTTTCTCCTATTACTTCCTGAAGGATTTTAGGATCGGAAGCCGAAATTATATCTCCACGATTAACATGGATCCATCCAAGATCGCCGTACCATGTAGTGCCCAAACGCATTGGAAGCCGGGAAGCGTTAGCTACCCGCATTTCAATTCCGTTTGCATATTTGCAGAGAATATCATATTCTACAGGGACATTAAAAATCCCTTCAACCGGATAAACACCTTTGCCAGATATTTCAACCGGACCGGTATGTTCTAGCCCTGCACCCCAATTTGCAATATCAATATGATGGCCGGCCCAGTCAGTCAGCTCACCTCCTGAATAATCGAGTATCCAGCGCCAATCCCAATGTGAAATTCCACGATATGGCACTTTTAATGCGGGTCCCAGCCACATATCCCAATCCAACTCTGCCGGAACCGGCATAACAGGTGGTGTTCCTATACCTTTACTTCCATCTGGAAGGCCCACTTCAATATATTTTATTTTACCAGCCCTTCCATTTATTGCCAATTCTGCTCCCCGGCGAAAGTTGGAGAGAGAGCGCTGCCAACTGCCTGTCTGCCAGATAATATTATTCTTTTTTACAGCGTTTACAATAGTCTGACCATCTTTTATAGTCCGGCAAATTGGTTTTTCTCCGTACACATTTATTTTCTTATTAGCAACAGCAGAGTAAATGATCCCATGCCAATGATCAGGAAGAGCAATTGAAACAGCATCGAGTTTCTCTTTTTCAAGAAACTCTTTGTAATCGCCATATGACCTGCAATCACTGTTTTTGTTTGCAAGATCAATAGTTTGCTTTGCTTTAGCCAGATGCCGTTTATCCACGTCACAGACAGCTACGAATTGTATGGCATCTTTGAGCTTCAGAAAATCCATCATATTGCTCATACCCTGCGATCCGACGCCAATAGAACCAATCACTATCCGATCGCTTGGAGCTGTCCTTCTTCCCATCCCGAATGTTGAAGAAGGAAATATTTGAGGTAGTACAAAAGTACCTGCAACGAGTGCAGCTGATCGTTTGACAAAATCTCTTCTTGATGATTTGTTTGCCATAATAAATTGTTTAAAATTATGCGTTTCAGTAATGCCTTAATTATTAAATAGCTATCGGAGTACCCGGGACTGGTATTTCGAATACCATATCAACAGGACCCATCTCAATTTTTTTTGGACCAAGATCCATATCGGATTTGAATATCTCATCCCATGTAATAAGCCGGCCTGTATAAGCTGCGGTCCTTCCCATAATTGCTGTTAATGTCGAAAAAGCTGTTTGTTCAGCTTCATTCACATAACTACCGGTGCGTATAGCATAAACAAGATGCATATGCTCCTGGACATAGGGAGGAATCTTAACAGCATTTGTGGCATTCCCGTTCTCATCTTTCGGATATTCAAACTGCCATTTCACTTTTCCTTTCAGGTCGTAAATTGTGTTGGCACAATTTGTATAACCTTCAGTACCCATAATGATCTCTCCAGTTCCATTTGCACAACTGTCAATCTGGCGGCACATACTGTGCGAGCTGACACCTGTGCCATAATCAAAATCAATACTGAAGAAATCATATTGGTCGCCTGTAACTCTTCTGGCCCTGCCACCATATCCACTAGCTTTTTCAGGGTGTTTACCCAGAAACCAGTTAATTACATCTATATTATGTACATGTGTATCAAGAATATGATCACCACATAACCAGCAGAAATTGTTCCAGTTACGGATCATGTATTCCATATCGTTCCAACCTTTTTCACGTTGCCTGAACCAAACATGATCCTGGTTCCAGTATGCTTTAGCAGAAGTAATTGTTCCAATTGCGCCTCCAACAACCTGTTTATAGGTTTCGATATAATCTTCCTGATGACGACGTTGCGTACCGGTTACAACACATAATCCTATTGCCGCCGCTTTTTTAGCAGTTGTGATTACCGATCTGATCCCAACAGGATCAACAGCAACAGGTTTTTCAAGAAATGCGTGTTTATTATTCTGGACAGCCTCAAGAAAATGTTCGGGACGGAATTTACATGGGGTGGCCAAAATTACAACATCAACTTCAGGTAGAGCCATCAGTTTTTTATACGCGTCAAGTCCGGTAAAACAATTTTCTATGGGAATCGGCAACTTAAAGGACGCAAACCTTTCACGGCATGCATCAATTTTATCCTGAAACACATCTGCAAGTGCAATAAGCTCCAGGTCAGGCCCTGCGCTTATAAAATTTATTGCAGCTCCGGTACCTCTTGCACCACAGCCAACCAGGCCGGCTCTTAATTTTTTACCTTTTGGTGCACCTTTAAGTATCGGAGGAAGACCTAAAGTTTCCGTATCCGGTTTTCTCTTACATGCTGTAATCAATGCTCCGGCACCTGCTATTCCGAGGCCTGCAAGCGCTGTTTTTCCAATAAATTTTCTTCTGTCAATATTCTGCATATAATTCCTGTTATAATACTCATTTTATTTTTCCAAGATACTATCAGCTTCGCATACAACCCTGAATCCCACATCGATACAATCAGAATACCACCATATACTTTTCGGCATCTGTGGATCAGTAACAAGCCATGCTTTTGTTTTCGTGAAATCACGTGATGCACTTCTTACATCTCTTGCATCACTTTTAAAAGAACCGCCGCGTATAACATGTTCCTGTCCTCTGACAGGACCACTAGGATTAACAGTTGCTGTCGAATCTGACTTGTAGGTATCGGGTGAATAGAAATCAAGACAAAACTCAGCAACATTTCCCAACATGTTTTTCAGGCCGAATGGATTTTCTTTAACAGACTGAGGTTCTTTTGTCTGAGAGTTGCTATTTACTTTATAGATTATACGGGATGCAATACCTGCTGTGTCGGGTCCAAAAATCTTCTTTAATAAACCAACAGAAGTAAAATCTTTCGGGTTTCCTGCAAAGAAATAGGGAGTTTTGGTTCCTGCACGGCATGCATATTCCCATTCAGCTTCAGTCGGTAACCGGTACTTCTTCCCTGTAACTTTCGAGAGCCACTGACAATACACAATGGCAGCATGCCACGACATTGTAATGGCGGGTCTTGATCCTTTTCCCCAACCCTGGTCAGGAGCGCCCCATGGAGGAGTTGCTCCACTAATTGCATCGACATTCTTTTTGAGAATAACCTGTCCTTCTGTTCTCCCCTGAGAACCTGTTGCCCTGAAGAAGGCCATGTATTCATCCCAAGTCACTTCGGTTTTGCCCATCCATAATTTTGATAAAGTAACTTTCCGCAAAGGGCCCTCATCTTTTTTCCGCAGAGGTTCATTCTCAGGACTACCCATTTTAAACTTTCCACCCGGAATTGCTACCATATCAAACGATACATTGGTTCCGGGTATTTTTTCATTGAAATTTTCAAATTTTCCAACCCTGGCAGGCTCATTATACATAACCTGATCTGCTGTTATGGCAACACCAAAATTTGTATTGTGAGCATGAAGAGCATTTTTATCAAAATGGCCAACATTAAGATGACAGTTTATACAGCTCAATGGCTCATTGCTGGTCGTGTAAAAAAGGTGAGCATTGCCTCCATCCACAGATAATTTTACAGGAAAAAGATTCTGATGACATTCAAGACATGACTTTTCATAAACGAATCCCTTTGCGTTCTCAAGCAGCTTCTTTCCCTGCCAGTTTATTTTTGCACTGTCCTTGAAGAAATATCCATAAACATCTTTAAACCCATGTTTTGCTTTGGCAATAAGATATCCATTCCCTTCCGGAGGAAGGTGACAATCAATACAATGGATAATAACTCCTGTTCGGTTATTATAATGTGAAGAAAGCTTCCAGCTCTGATCAGCCATCGGGTGAATATGGCATGATACACAATACTTATCGGAAGATGTATAAGATAATATAGCTTTCCCTGATCTAAGAAATATCAGGCCTATAATAAAGCCTGCAAGAATGAGCCAGGATTTTGTCTTTCGTTTAACAAGAGTCTGACTTCGACGATTATTCAAATTCATATCCCCGGAGAAGATTCAATTATAACTTGTTAAAGTTAATTGTTTGTCGGACTTCTTAGAAAAATAAAGATACTTTTATATGTTAAAATGTCTTAAAAATAACAAAATAACCTTTCAAATTTTGTCGAAATCCATTAACCACAAAGATCACTAAGGATTTTCGTAAAGGTCACAAAGGACTTCATTTTTTCTGCTATTTCTTTGTGTTCTTTGTGTCTGCTTTGTGTTCTTTGTGGTTAAAAAAGATCTCCTTAGAATCTTTTGGTGAAGGCATGGCAATAAGGCATTTTGCCATTTTTAAAATAATAATCCTGATGATAAGCTTCAGCCGGATAGAATTCCGAAGCTTTTGTCACCTGAGTCGCAATTTTAAAACCTTTGGCTCTAAGAATATTCAGGTCGTTCTCTGCTATATTTTTCTGACCCTCATTCAGATAAAATATTTCTGATCTGTACTGATCGCCTATATCAGGACCCTGTCCTCCAACCTGGGTTGGATCGTGAATCTCAAGAAAAAGCCTGAGCAGCTTCTCATATGAAGTTTTTTGAGGATCATAGACTATTTTGACTGCTTCAGCATGACCGGTATTGCCTGTGCAAACCTCCTGATATGTAGGGTTTTTAACAGTTCCGCCTGTATATCCTGAAGTAACTGAAATTACACCTGGTGCTTTCTTCATAAAATAATCAACACCCCAAAAGCATCCACCTGCAAAAATTGCAGTTCCGTATCTACCGGCTTCAAGTTGAGCCGGGACAAATTCGAGTGACACAGAATTTACACAATGACGCACATTCTTAGCGGTCAAGTGCTCCCCTGTAAAAACATGTCCAAGATGAGCTCCGCAGTTAGCACACTCGATTTCAGTTCTGATACCATCTGGGTCAGGAATCCTTATAACTGCGCCTTTTATTTCATTATCAAAGCTCGGCCATCCGCAGTCCGATACAAACTTATCAGTGGAATAATAGAGTGCAGCCCCACATTTTTTGCAGACATATGTGCCCTTTCCCTTGTAATTGTTATACTTTCCGGTAAAGGGAGTTTCAGTGCCTTTATCGTTTATGACATTTGATTCAGCTTTTGTAAGATCGTAAAACTTTAGTTTTTCCTGTGAATAAGATTTTTCACTCATACCGGCAAAATAGATTAATAAAATTAATATAGAAATTTTCGTATTCATCTATCATTTTTTATACGTTTGGTAATGTAACAAATACAGGGCAATAATGTTGACTTATAAACCATTTTATCAAATTATTTNNTATTTTTGTACATTAATATTATTAAATCGATATGAAAAAGTTTGCTGTTATACTTCTAGTTACTTTTGTTACTGCTATTGTTGTCAGTTCATGTAATAAGAAGGAATGCCCTGCATATTCCAAGGGTCATGCCAAAACTAATACGGAGCAGACAGTCAAGAATGTCTGAATTCTGCCTAGTTCTTTTGATTCGTCCAACTTTATAAGTTAGCAAAAAATGAAAAAGCTGCTTATACTAGCGGTTATAGTTTTATTTGGCACAATATCATTGTTTGCGCAGGGTGATCTAAATGAGCAGCAGAAGGTTTTCTTCCGTAACGAAAAATCATTAGCCTTCCTCCTCAATTCTGATGGTATAGGATTTAGTTATCGTGAAGCTAAAAGAATTGATTATCGCAATAAGAATCTGATCGAGATTGATGCCGGAAATCTAAGGCTGGTTAAAGAATATAAACAATCCGCTCAACAATTACAGGGTGGTTCTTATATTTTCGGTAAGCTTAATTCAACCTTTTTCCTGAGAGCAGGTTTGGGCCATCAGCATGAAATTTTCAAAAAAGCCGATCTGGGCGGAATTGCAATCAGGTATTTCTATTCGGCAGGGCCGGTTATGGCAATATACAAACCTATCTATTACAAAGTAGCACATCTTATTTCACAAACTGAATATGAGATTAAAGAGGAAAAATTTGATTACTCAATTGCCTCATCTCAGGATATTTACGCCAAAGCTCCGTTTACAAAAGGACTGGACGAAACAAAAGTAATGCCGGGGTTATATGGTAAAGGAGGATTCAATTTTGAGTACAGTAAAGAGGATAAGATAATTCATGCAATAGAATTTGGAGCCCAGATCAATGCTTTTCCCAAGAAGATTCCGATCATGGCAGGTCCCGAAAATAAAGCCCTGTTTTTCTCACTTTTTGTAAGTTACAGATTCGGAATAATACTAGACCCTCTTGATCCCGAATCAAATAAACTTTCAAATATCTTCAAAAGGAAAAAGGCCAACTGATCTTTTATAGCTTTTGACATTTCCACGGAAATTACTATTTTTGTGTGTCAATTTATTAACTAATTAATGAAACAAAAATGTCAAAAATTAAAGTAGGTATCAACGGTTTTGGCAGGATCGGCCGACTGGCCTTCAGGGCTGCCATGAAGAGGAATGATATAGAAATAGTCGGAGTCAATGACCTCCTCGAAGTGGAATATATAGCTTATATGCTTAAATATGACACTATTCACGGCAGATTCGATGGAAAAGTTGAAGTTAAAGACGGCAAGCTTGTTGTAAATGGACAGAGTATCCGCATAACTTCCGAGAAAGATCCTTCAACCTTGAAATGGAATGAGGTAAGAGCTGAATATGTAATTGAATCCACTGGTCTTTTTCTTACTAAGGAAAGCGCAATGGGTCATATCACAGCTGGTGCAAAGCATGTTGTAATGTCAGCTCCCTCCAAAGATGATACCCCGATGTTTGTAATGGGTGTTAACCATACTAAATACAAGTCAGATATGCAGTTTGTATCTAATGCTTCCTGCACAACAAATTGTCTCGCTCCTGTTACAAAAGTACTTCACGACAATTTCGGGATTATTGAAGGTCTCATGACAACCGTTCATTCAACCACTGCCACCCAGAAAACAGTCGACGGGCCCTCTAAGAAAGACTGGAGAGGCGGTCGTGCCGCTTCCGGCAATATTATTCCTTCCTCAACAGGTGCTGCAAAAGCTGTTACCAAAGTAATCCCCGAACTGAAGGGAAAACTTACCGGGATGTCTTTCAGAGTTCCGACACTGAATGTTTCAGTTGTTGATCTCACCTGCCGTCTTGAAAAGCCAGCCAGTTACGATGCTATCAAAATAGCTATGAAGGCTGCTGCTGATGGTCCGCTCAAAGGAATCCTCGGTTATACAGAAGATGCTGTAGTTTCCAGCGACTTTATTGGTGATTCACGTACATCCATATTTGATGCCGGAGCAGGTATTTCTCTTAATGATAACTTTGTTAAGATTGTAGCCTGGTACGATAACGAGTGGGGATATTCCTGCAAACTTCTCGACCTCATTGCTCACATGAGCACAGTGAAGTAACAACTTAATTTACAATATAGAAGAAGGGACGTTGCATGCAACGTCCCTTCCTGTTTTTATACAATCATATTTATTTCCAGCGGTATACCTGCCGTATCGCGGTAATGTTCACCAAGTTCCAGCATCCCTTCATCGTCTTCTTCATAAAGCCATTTCATTTTAACAAGTTTTCCTGATCGCCCGTANNTCATAAAGATACTTCGAAGAACCGCTGTTAATATATTCCAGTTGAATATTAACATCAAGCCCGTTGTTCTTTTCAAAATGAATGGTAAGCCAATCTTCCAGGCGGTGAAAAATAAGCTCTGGATTTTCAGGGATGGACCTCCCGATCAATTCAAGTTTGTTTGTATCGGGATAATAAGCAATACCCGGACAGTTTTTTAGTTCTTCCTGAATCACAAATTTTTCCATATTCTGATATTTTATTCATACCTTAAAGCTTCAATCGGATCAATATTAGCCGCTTTAACTGCAGGCGCATAACCTGAAACAACACCAACAATAAAACAGACAATGATTCCAGTCACTACCCATACCCAGGGAATAACAAAACTTGATCTCAGCATCGATGATACTGCATTTCCTATAAGTATACCAAGAATAATTCCAAATACACCTCCCAGCTGACCTATCATTATCGATTCAAAAAGGAACTGATACTTAATAGTCTGGGTCTTTGCTCCTATAGCTTTCCTGACTCCAATCTCGCGCGTTCGCTCGGTAACAGAGACAAGCATAATATTCATAAGTCCGACAGCAGCACCGAATAATGTAACGATACCTATAATTGTAGCTGCAAGTGTAACAAATCTGAGATTTTTCAGAAGCATATTAACAATATTGTCGCTTTTAGAAATATTAAAATCCGATTCGTCTTTCGGATTAAGATTTCGAACTGTTCTGAACACCGCTTCGGCCTCCCCGGTCATCATATCAAGATTAACAGGGTTCATCGGCATAATGTTTATGGAGAAAGTCATATCCGGCTGGGAAAAATACTGACGGGCTGTTGTAATAGGCATAAAACAAATCCTGTCAGGATTTCCGAAACCTGATCCTTTGGTTTTCAGAACTCCTGTTACCAATAACTTCATACCTCCAGCGCTAATCTCCTGTCCTAAAGGATCAACACCTGAATTAAAAAGATCCTTTACAATATCAGATCCTATAATCACATTATGTCGGCTCATCTGTATTTCATCAGAGCTAAAATTTCTTCCACTTTCAATTTCATACCCTGCAACTGCTAGCTGGTTCTCATCTACACCCTTTAGGCTCACATTGGGATTGGTTTTCTCAGATCCATATTTAACAGTTGTTAAACCCGATGCAGTAAAAGAAATTGATACATAAGCTGCTTCTTTAAAGCGATTTTTAAACTCTTCTGCCTCCCTGTATGATATCCTTGAGAAATTCTTGGTCCTGCTTCTATCGTTGCCAACCTGTATGTTCATTCCGCGGGAAGTAATTGTGAATGAATTGGCGCCCAGCATGGTAAACTGATTTGTAAGGGACGATTTTATCGCGTCGATCGCTGTAAGTATCCCCACCAGCGCCATAATCCCCACTGCTATTATACAAATTGTAAGGATAGCCCTCACTTTGTTTGATCTAATCGCACGAAATGAAATCTTCAGGTTCTCCTTGAAAATACCTATTCTAAATATACTTTTCTTCATTTATAGTATCTGAGGCTATATATCAATATTAAAAACTAAAAGTACACTTTTTTTCCATTTTACAGAAAGCTAAAAAGATGTTAATTTAGAATTTTATGGAATTACTCTTTGGTTCCGGATAATCAAAATAGACATATCTATTATTGGTTGAATCTCGCTGGAATTTTATTAGAAAGAGCCAAATAGGTAATTGTTATGTAGTTATCATAGGTAAGTTATAGTAATATATCCAACCATCTAGCTATGTATAATGCTCTTGCAGGCTCTGAAGGAGCCATAGATGAATAACCCCCGGTGCAACCGGGGGTAAAGAAATATCAAATCATTAACAGCTCTGAAGGAGCTGAATACTACCTTATTAAGCCCCTTCAGGGCTTTATCTCAGGGGTTAAGTTTCCCACCCCCGGTTGCACCGGGGGTTATTCATATTTAGCCAAATTCGTGGCCATATTAATTATATAACATGTTATTTAATTAAATTTCCATGTAGAAATAATATTCTTTTAGTTGCATAACTAATCTATTCGTTGTATATTTGGTATGGTTTTTACGGGAACGAAGAAATTAATAAAAAATATACATGATATGAGAGAATTAACCAGGGCTGAAGAAGAAGTGATGCAGGTTCTATGGAAGATAAAAAAGGGGTTTGTTAAAGAGATACTCGAACATTTTGATGAACCAAAACCAGCATATAATACAGTTAGTACGATTGTCAGAATATTACAGGACAAGGGTTTTGTTTCTCACAAAGCCTACGGAAGGACACATGAATATTATCCGGTTGTTTCAAAAAACGAATATTCAAAAACCCATCTAAAAACATTTGTGAACGACTATTTTTCTAACTCCTTTGAAAAGATGGTCAGCTTTTTCGCAAAAGAAAAAAGCATTTCAGTCAAGGAGATGGAAGAGATTATGAAAATAATGGAAGGAGAAGTTAAGAAACAAAAAACAAAATAATGAGCACACTATTTATATATATGATAAAAGTTGCTCTCTACATGATTGCCTTTTACCTCGTATATTCAATAATGTTAAGCAGGGATACTTCTTACAGCCGCAACAGGGCATATATTCTTCTGTCATTATTATCAGCTATAATTTTCCCATTAATCACTCTGCAGACTATCAAACCGTTGAATTTTCATTTTTTTGGAAAGTTTCTTTCCGAAGTATTCATTACTGCAAGTGCCAGTGGAACCAAATCGTTAAATTTAGGATTATATAATATCACTTTACACCGGACGATTTATTCAATTTATATTATAGGTGTTACTATTTTCATAATCAAATTATTAATTGATTTTTTCAATCTGCTGTTATTAATTTTACGCTATAGAGATGAGGGAAGCCATATTATTAGATTTCACGGTTTTAATACATCCGGATTTTCAGCAATGGGATATATCTTCATTAATGCAAAGTTGAGTGAAAAAGAGGCTCACGAGATTATCAGGCATGAACAAAACCATCTCAAACAGAATCATTTCGTCGATATCATCTTTATTGAATTAATAAAAGCCTTTCAATGGTTCAATCCGGTTGTTTACCTGTTTAACAGGTCATTGCGGGCTATTCACGAATATCAGGCAGATCAGGAGTGCCTTAGTTCAGGTGTACCAATAGTTAGCTATCAGAGTCTGTTGTTAAACCAGGTTTTTAAATCGGGTGCATTCAATCTGACGAACAGTTTTTCGAATCCATCGCTGATTAAGAAAAGGATGGTTATGATGACAAAAAAACGTACTTCCTCTCTTGCGAGTGTCAAAATATTAGTTGTTGTGCCGGTTGTCGGGATTGTTTTTCTGGCAGTATCAGCCTTCAAAGAGATTCCAAATTCTTATTTAAAAAAACTAATTCCGGAGATATCAGCACTAAAATCTACATCTGAATCTACATCCGAATTAATGCCATCTCCTCCATTTTCCGAATCAAATGAAAACAAACAGGTTGCAAAAGAAGAATTAACAAAAGGACCAGGTTACGAACCTTATGTTGTTGTTGAAGAAATGCCAATGTTTCCGGGTGGTGATACAGCACTTCTGCAATTTATTGCCGGAAATACAAAGTATCCTGAAACTGCCAAAGAAAATAATATTCAGGGAAAAGTTATAATACGTTTTTGTGTAAAACCCGATGGTGGTGTAAGTTTGGCTAGCGTTCTTAAGGGTGTTTCGCCCGACCTTGATGCGGAAGCATTGAGGGTTGTCAATTCACTCCCTGCCTTTAACCCTGGCAGACAGGGAGGGAAAGCAGTTCCTGTCTGGTATATGGTACCAATCGCATTCACGCTGAAATGAATATTGTTGCCATTGTATATGTTATCTTTTTGAAGAAGAGACAGGCCTGAGAACTGTCACTGCCAATTTTTACCACACTGAGTCGTAAAATTCATAAATATTTTAATAATAATTAAGTTTTTAGTTGCATAACTAATTAATTCGTTGTATATTTGATTTTATAATTCTGATCAACATTTCGACCAACTTATAAACCATAACAAAACGATTATGAAAACTAAAAACAATCCCCGATTCATGGCAAATCTGAAACTATTTCTGGTTTTGCCGGTGATCTTATTTGTTCTGATTGCTTTTTCTTCATGTGCAGCAAAGAAGAAAGTTGCCACAGTTCAGACAGTTTCTAAGGAAAAAACCATGTCCTCTGATCAGGAAGAGCCCTTTGTTGTTGTTGAAGAGATGCCCATGTTCCCTGGTGGAGACAGTACACTCCTTGCTTATATTAGCCAGAACACAAAATACCCGGAATCCTCAAAAACAAATAAAATCCAGGGTAAAGTAATTGTTAGATTTTGTGTAACTGCATTGGGAAGCGTAGATAGAATAAGTGTTCTGAAGGGTGTTAATCCTGAACTCGATGCCGAAGCAGTAAGAGTTGTAGGCTCACTTCCTGCATTTAAACCGGGTAAACAGGGAGGAAAGCCAGTTTCCGTATGGTACATGATTCCAATCCAATATTCATTAAAATAAACTATATAAATAATTGATAAAGAGATATATCTGAGACCTTTCTCTGTAATTCTGACAACATAAAATTTTAACCAGGCTGACCCTCCCACAGGGTCAGCCTTTTTTTTGTATTTTGTAGTTCAATTTCTGTATTTTTGTACGCTGCAACTACAAAATATATGGATCTTGAAGAAAGAATAAAATCATTTGCGCTTCTGGGGGAGAATTTGCGCAACTCCCTGAATGGCGGTTTTGTGACAAAATCAGGAACAGGTCGCGACCCGTCCCTGATTAATACATTGATTGACAATGAGTATAAGCATAATCCCTGGTTCACCCCGGAAAATGTAAGAAGATCAATAACCGCAATAGCTGAAGAACTTACAGAAGATAACCTGATCAAATGGACAAATGCCTATCCCGGACTTAAGGAGCAAAAAAATCCTTTGAGGGTCGGAGTAATAATGGCAGGTAATATACCGCTTGTAGGTTTTCACGATTTCCTTTCAGTGCTTATAACTGGAAATAATCTCATGGCAAAAGCCAGTTCGAAAGATTTTGAACTGATTAATTATCTAAGTAATGTCCTTTGTGATATAAACCCTGGGTTCAGAAAGAGAATCGAATTTACAGAAGCTGCACTCATAAATTTTGACGCCATTATTGCTACGGGAAGCGATAACAGTTCAAGATACTTTGATTACTATTTTGGTAAATATCCGAATATCATAAGGAAGAACAGAAACAGCATTGCCATTATTGAAGGAGATGAAACTGATGATGAACTTGAAGGTCTTGGTACAGATATTTTCTCATATTTTGGACTTGGATGCAGAAATGTATCAAAGATTTATGTTCCTGCTGGGTATGATCCACCGGCTTTGCTAAAACACTGGAACAATTTCAGCGAAGTAATCAGGCATTCAAAATACGCGAATAACTACGATTTCAATAAAGCTGTTTATCTTGTGAATAAAGAGGCTTTTCACGATTCAGGCTTTGTCTTATTGAAAGAAGAGAGCAAAATCTCATCGCCGGTTTCTGTACTTTATTATGAATACTATAAATCTCAATATGCTGTAAAACAGCAAACATTGCTTCTAAAGGAAAAAATTCAGTGCGTGGTAGGCAGGCATAATATTCCGTTTGGTAAAGCTCAGTGGCCTCATCTATGGGATTATGCCGACGGAATCGATACAATAGAATTTCTTCTAAAAAAAAAATTAGCTGGAATATTGTAATCTAAAAAATATTATATTGCACCCGTCGAATTAATACATATTATGGTTTACAGGTTTGTAGTGTTATCAGATGAAGATGAGTCATTTGTCAGGGAATTTGAATTTCTTGATACCCATACTTTACTGGATTTTCATAACCAGATTCAGGATGAACTGGAGTTTGATAAATCTCAGATGGCTTCATTTTTTATGGCAACCGACAATTGGGAGAAGGAAGAAGAATTCACTCTTTTTGATATGGGTACAGGCTCTTCCACTATGGAAGTCGCTGTTCTGGAAGATATTATTTTCCGCAAGAACCAAAAGTTAATTTATGTATTCGATTTTTTTAATGAAAGATCTCTATTCGTCGAATATACCGGCGAGGTAAAAGAGATTGATGGTCGTGAATATCCTTCCTGCACAAATTCCAAAGGTGTCCCTCCTAAACAGGTGATTTTCGGTGGAACCACACGGAAACTTTATAACAATATTGTTGTTTCCGATGATGATGATGAAGATGAACCTGAAGTTGATGATCTCTTCCTCAACGGAGATAATGAAGAAACGCTCCCAGATTTCGAAAATATAGAAAACCTGAACGAGGACGAAGAATAGTCTTTTAATGCTCCAGTTCCAATGAAAAATTTTCTGATAGTTCTTCTTGGTCCGACCGGGGTCGGCAAGACAGATATTTCTATTGACATTGCCAGCCATTTTAAATGCGAAATTATTTCAGTTGACTCAAGGCAGTTTTTCAAGGAGATGAACATCGGTACTGCCGTTCCTTCTGAACTACAACTTGAAACAATAAAACATCATTTTATAAGATTTTTGTCTGTACATGATTATTATAGCTTCAGTCTTTTCGAAAAAGATGTACTTGAACTGCTTCCGGAGCTCTTCCACAACAATAATGTCGCTCTCATGGCTGGTGGTTCAGGAATGTATATCGATGCTGTCTGTAATGGTATTGATGACATACCCGATATTGATCTTTCCATAAGGGAAAAATACATTTCATTATATATGGAAGAGGGTATAGAAGGGTTGAGAGCAACGTTAAAAATACTTGATCCTGAGCATTATGCAAAAGTTGATCTAAAGAATTATAAACGTATTATAAGAGCTCTGGAGATTTGTGAATCGACCGGCAGGCCGTATTCTTCCTTCCTTAAAAAGCAAAAAAGAAAAAGAGAGTTTGGAATAATTAAAATCGGACTCGAGCGATCGCGCAATGATCTCTATGAAAGGATTAATTCCAGGGTTGATGAAATGGTTAGAATGGGTATAGAGGATGAGGCAAAAAAACTTTATAGTCTCAGAAACCTGAATGCGCTGAACACGGTTGGATACAAAGAATTTTTTGATGTCTTTGATGGTAAAACATCAAAGGGAAAAGCCATAGACCTTATTAAAAGGAATAGTCGCAGATATGCTAAACGGCAATTAACTTGGTGGAATAAAGATAAGGAGATCAAATGGTTTAAGCCTGAACAGGTGAAGGAGATAATCGAATATATTAGTCTGGTGGTTAGCCCCCCTTCCCCCCTGTACGGACCATAGAC
>PLMC01000124.1 GCA_003141495.1 Bacteroidales bacterium | reverse complement strand
AAAGATTCTTCTACTGTCTCATGTCCTTTTCGAGTAGTATCGTACATCAGCGCTGTTGCAACGAATACTGATGAGTATACTCCTGTACTGATTCCAATCAGAAGAGCAAACATAAATCCACGGATAACTGCACCGCCAAAGATGAACATTGCAACAATTGTCAGAACCACAGCAAAAGTGGTATTAATAGTTCGGCTCAGAGTTGAGTTCAAAGCCATATTCAGAACTTCTTTCAAAGGTCTTTTCCGGTATAGAGGAAGAAACTCTCTTGTCCTGTCGTAGACTATTACAGTATCACTCACAGAGTACCCGATTACAGTAAGGATGGCTGCTATAAAAGACTGGTCAATCTCCATTGAGAATGGCATGTGGCCCCATAGCAACGAATAAACTCCTAGTACCAGGAGCACATCGTGGAACAATGATGCCACAGCTCCAAAGCCATATTGCCAGTAGCGGTATCTCATGAATATATACAAGAAAATGAGAATAAGTGCTATCCCTACAGCATAGAAAGCATTTATCGTGAGGTCAGCTGCAACAACGGGACCAACAGTTTCAGAACTTACTCTGTACGTCTTTAGAAAATCTTCTTTGCTGAGATCAGCAGGTAAAAAGCTTTTTAATCCTTCGAAAAGTTTGGTATCAACTTCATCTTCCACACCGGTTTCGTTGATCTTGTAGCTTGTTGTAATTTTAACCTGATCCTGTTTACCATAGGTGACCACCTGAGGTAACTGTCCGAAAACTGTGCTAAGTTTGGATGCAATATCTTCAGTAACAACTGGTTTATCAAATCTTATTACATATGTACGACCTCCCGAAAAGTCAATTCCCGGATCAAGACCTCTGACAAATAATGAGACAATGCCTGACAAAATTATGACAGATGAAATAGCATAAAAATATTTTCTCATCCCGATAAAATCTATCTTGGTATGTTTGAAAACATTGGCAGTTATTTTAATCGAGAAGTGAAGGTTTACGTTCCTTTTCAGAAGAGCTTCATAGATAAGTCTTGTAATGAATATCGAAGCAAATACTGATGTCAGCGTACCAATAACAAGAGTTGTAGCAAAACCTTTTATAGGACCACTACCGAAAACATAAAGTACAATTCCAGTAAGGAATGTGGTAACTTTTGAATCGATAATAGCCGGATAAGCTCGTTTGTAACCATCGGCTAAAGCCAGTTTTATTCCCTTCCCATTTCTGAGCTCCTCCCGGGTTCGTTCAAAAATAAGAATATTTGCGTCAACATCCATACCCATAGTGAGCACTATACCCGCTATACCCGGAAGTGAAAGTACCGCATTCAGGGAAGCAAGTACCCCGAAAAGGAGAAACAGGTTTGCAAATAGAGCAATATCTGCAATTGTTCCTGCGCTCTTACTGTAATAGAATATCATAAATATGAGAACGAGTGCAAATGCTACAAAGAATGAAATAAACCCTGAATTTATTGCTTCCTTACCAAGTGTCGGGCCGACAATTGTATCTGATATGATATGCGTCGGAGCCGGCATTTTACCTGATTTTAAAATATTGGCAAGGTCATCGGCTTCCTCAATTGTAAAACTGCCGGTTATTTCTGTACTACCGCCAGTGATCTCATTCTGAACCCTCGGGTAAGAACGGACATAACCATCGAGCACTACAACAAGACAACGGCCAATGTTTTCCCTGGTCATTCTGGCCCAGGTCTTTGATCCTTCTGAATTCATTGTCATATCAACTTTTACATCTCCTGTAACTCCGGTTGAGGTTCTGGCTGAAGTAATAACATCTCCTCCGAGCGGTGCTCGTCCGTCGCGGGTAGTTACCTTTATCGCATGAAGTTCGTACATTGTTTTTGTCGGGTCCTGCGGATAAGGGTTTTGACTCCACATAAGTTTCAGGTCGCGAGGGAACAGCGCTTTTATCTGGTTCATTCTCAGATATGCGTTTACTTTTGCGCTATCCTTTGAGCTTGCAATTCCAATCATGGAAGACGGCAGTGGCTGTCCCTGTGCTGTTACCCTTGGAAGAAGGATACCGAATAATGGATTCTGCTGGGTAAACCCTGCCCGTGTGGTAGCCTCAGCGACTTTGGTGGTATCTTTATTTATCAGGTCAAGAAGCGATTGATCTTTTTTTGTTGTATCGGAAACAGCACTTTTTTGTGTTGATGCAGTTGTTGTCACATTTGTTTTATCGATATTAGCCTGAACTTCTTTCAGAAGATTATTTGCCTTCGATAGGTAACCTATTATTTCACTGTTTTCATAAGTCTCCCAGAATTCGAGATTAGCAGTTCCCTGAAGAAGTTCCCTTACACGTTTTGGGTTAGTCTGACCAGGTAGTTCAATAAGAATACGCCCTTTTGTTGCTAGTTGTGTAATATTAGGCTGTACAACGCCAAATCGGTCGATCCTTGTACGAAGGATATTGAAGGCATTTGTTATAGCTATCGTAATTTCACCGTCAAGCACTTTTAAGACCTGATCGTTTGTTGAATTGAAATTAATCTTGTCTTTTAGTCCGATTGTGCCAAAGATTGAAGCAAGTTTGGCATTCGGGTCTATTTCCTGGAAAGCCTTGCCGAATAAAGTAAGATAATCTGACTGGCTGTGTTTCTGAAGCTCTTTTGCACGGACAATAGCTGCATTGAATGTTTTATCAGGATTATAATTCGAAAGAGCTTTTAAAATATCCTCAACGGACACTTCAAGGATCACGTTCATCCCGCCTTTAAGGTCGAGGCCGAGGTTCATCTCTTTTTTCTGACACTCTTTGAATGTATTTCCAAGAAAACTCCATTTTTCTTTTGGNNGCACCAGTAAATGAAAGCTGGTAAATTGATACCAACCCTAATGCAATTGCCAGAACGATGATAGCTGCTTTATTCTGCATTTGTCTATTCTTTTGGAATTATATACGAGTTTTTCTTTATTCTTCTTTGATTGAGGCGCAAAGATATTAAAATTTTATAAAAACAATGAGAATTATACTATAATGAAAGTATTTTTCCCCTCTTGGGGGGAATTAAAGGGGGGTTTGGAATTTGTAGGACCTGCCTAATGTAATTCTGCTCTGCATGTGAAACCCCTCTGTCGCTTCGCGACATCTTCCCAAAGGGTGAGAAAACTCACTTTTTTAAGTTAAATCTTGAAGGTATAAAACGCATTCACTCCCCATTTGGGGTGTTGATGTGTGGTTTATATTATTGCAACAGTTTATCATAATCTGTCTCAAGCGGTTTCATTTTTATGAAGTCGAAAAGAGTGAGACTCCGCATATTATAGAAAAAATTCCAGTAATCCTGTAAAGCCTGGACATAAGCTCTTTTGTTCTGGTCCTTTCTGCTGTCTGCGTCATTCAGGTCAAGTACCGCAATCTTACCTATGAGAAAGCGCTGTTTTGTTACTTCATATCTTTTCATGGCAACCGTATCAGATTTTGCTGCGATGGCGACCTGGTATTTCTGCAGGTTAAACTGCTCAACATCAAGAAAAAGATTCTGCTGAAAGTCCACCAGCGCCTGATTTGCCTGAACCTGTGCCAGTTCCAGACTCGATTTTGCCATCTGGTATCTGCCTTTGCCAAGGCCCCAGTCAAGGATTGGCATAGTAAAATGGACGCTAACTAGCTGTGAATTGCTAAGATTGTTATAAGCAGTTTCGATTTCTGGCGACTGTTGTGAATAACCCAGTGATGCTGAAATGCTTGCATTCAGTCCTTTTGATGCTTTTGCCTGTGCCGCATTGCTTTGTGCATTAAGAACATTGATCTGCTGGTTTAGAAGATCGGGGTTATTCTTAAGAGCCAAATCTAGCACTTCCTTCATGTCAACCTGTAAGTCGGGTATCTCATCAGGAAGAATCAGTTCAAGTCTTACATTTTCATTATATCCGAGAAATGACCTTAACCTGATCTCCTTGTCACGTAAATTCATATCTGCCTGTTTTCTTTCGGTCTCGGCATTCAGCCATGAAAGTTGCATTTGCAGA
>PLMC01000101.1:75591-82924 GCA_003141495.1 Bacteroidales bacterium | reverse complement strand
TACGAAACCACAAGCAGGAGAAAGGGAAGCTTGAAGATCAAAGAACCTTATTATACGGAGCAAGAAAATTCAAAAAGGAATATGAAACGGATGCAAACATGCTGGGTGATTTCCTCGAGACAATTACCAAAGATGAAAAGATTATTCTTTCCGGTTGTCATTTCAATGTAGTTTTTTACGCTGAGAATGAGGCAGATTTCCGCTCTTATGAGCAGATGGTGGCTGGTGAAGTTCAAAAACCTCGATATAACGCCTTACGCACCGATAGGAGCAAATAAAAAGAATCTTTTTTTTAATTCCTTCTTTGCCAATGACTCCAGCATTGACAACACCTTATATATAAAAAATGTCATTATAATTCCGGCATTTTATTAATAGCCAGATTTAGATTTAAACCTAGAGATTTTAAGTATATATCCGTCTGTTCAAGACTCTGATGCCGGCATTGACTTTGTATTGTTTTTATGTCAATCCCTGCTTTATATGCTGCTACCACTCCAGAATGTTTCCAAGAATATAGGGTGTATTCATTACCTAGTTTTAGTACTTTTATTAATTTTCTATATCTTTCCCCCATCATATTTTTTGATATTGGCTTTAACTTATCTTGACTAGGAAATACATATTCACCCTCATTGTCTAAAAATTTGAGATTTTTTAGTTCAATGTCAAATCGTTCAGGTATTGAAACAAATCCATCTTTCCCATTTTTGCTTATGTGTTGAGGGATAAAAATCTTTCTATCATCTAGTTTTAAATAATTGTATTTCAACTGTCTGACTTCATTTGGTCGTAAAAAACAATAATAAATAAATTGAATAAATAACCAGAGCTGTTCATCATTCTCAACAATAATTTTTTTTATCTTTTCTATCTGTTCCTCATTATAAGCAATGTTTTTTCGGGAATCTGCTTCTTTATGTTTACTCACACCTTTAAAAGGATTATTTAATATCACTTCCCTGTCCACTAATATCTGAAATAATGATTTTAAATACGAAATGTGCCCATTAACGGTTTTGGCAGCATATTTACGTTCAACTAATAAATAGTCATCAAAATGTATAGCTTTTAGTTTGTCAAAATAAGTAATATCTAAAGTTGTCATCCTGTTATTTTTCAACCATTTTAGGATTATTTTAACTGTGCTTTTATATGATGGATATGAAGTATCACGGAGTGAGGATTTTTTGATCTTTAAAGCATATTCAATTGCATCTGTAAATGTATATGATTTGACATTTTCAATTTCTGTATCATAGACTTTGTTAATATCTATATGGTATCCTTCTTTTAATAGACCATTTATTTCGCTGACCTTCCTATTAGCATAGCTTATTCGCTCCTCTGAAGTTACATAATTATTTACATCATAAAATCGCTTTCTTTCAAGTTTGTTCTTTTGTACGTTCCAGACATAAAATTCAATATACCATCTCCCAGAGAGATCACCTTCACAATCATTTAGTCTGGCAGTTTTAAATGGATATATATTTTCCATAGTGACCAAGCTTTTCAAATCGAATTTGGCGCAAATTGACGCGATTTTTGGCGCAGAACAAATATACGAAATCCCAAGTTCCTTTTTATAAGGAACTTGGGATTTGTTTGGGTGGAAGATGGGGCTCGAACCCACGACTTTCGGAACCACAATCCGACGTTCTAACCGACTGAACTACATCCACCGTTTCAGGAGTGCAAAATAAGGTCAAAATTTCTATTTCACAAAATTTAATTTTATTTTCTCATGTTGAAGTCAATTACTATCTTAGGATGGTTCAAAAAAAATGAACTTTCCTGTACAATTTGTTATACTTTTATCTGTTATCAGGGGGTATTTGTAAAAGATCTCTTTCAGTTTGAAAAAACTAAAATTTATAGACAATATTTCAGGGCTGCAGCTTTTCCAGTTGATGAAGCCGGTTATATTCTTTATTGTCAGTATTGTATTAACAAAAAGTTCTCTTTCCACACAGGATATCGGGCAATGGGAAATGTTTATGTTTATCAGCGGACTCCTGACTTTTTTCTGGGTTACGGGAATTATTCAATCACTGCTTCCTCTTTACCACAGGAATAAAACCTACAGGAAAATTGGTGATAACGGAGTCGATAAATCACCTGAGATCTTTAATGCATTCCTCCTGTTGTGTTTCTTCAGCCTGCTTTTTTTTATTCTCGGTCATTCATTAAAAGGGAATTTTTCTGTCTTTCATAACAGAGGAAATGTGCCATTTATAAATCTGTTATTGCTATATATTCTCTTAAGCAGTCCGGTTTGTCTTATAGAGTATATCTATCTCCTCAATAACCGTTCATATCGGATTTTTCAATACGGGTTATATACTTTTGTGGCGCAATTGATCTTTATTATTACGCCAATATTGTTAGGTAAGGATATAATCTGGTCAATTTACGGATTACTTTTAATCTCGGGGTTCAGATGGATATGGTTGATAATATTGTTGCGAAGGTACACTGAAATGAAAATATCGGTCGATTTTATAAAGGAGCATCTTTACCTGGGAATTCCTTTGATAATAACTACTCTAATAAGTGGATCAGGTCAATATATCGACGGTATAATTATTTCGGCCTATTACAAGGATCCGGCTATATTTGCAGTGTTCCGTTACGGGGCAAAAGAATTTCCCCTGGTGCTCATGCTTGCAAACGGACTGAATGCTGCATTGCTTTCAGAGTTTTCTACCCGGGAAAAGATGAAGGAATCGATTGAAAAAATCAGGGTGAAGTCGAAGAGTCTAATGCACTTTCTTTTTCCTGCTACAATGGTAATGATGCTGATTGCACGTTGGCTCTATCCGATAATGTTCAGGCAGGATTTTGAAAGAAGTTCAGGCGTATTTCTTGTTTATGCATTGCTAATTATACCACGGCTCGTGTTTCCCCAGACAATAGTTATAGGAAGAAAAAAGACTCATATAACTCTGATTGCTGCAATAATTGAAATTGTTGTGAACATNNGCCTATGTAGTAAGTAATTTATTTTTGGTGTTATATGTCTGGTTTAAAATGAATATCAAACCGGCCGAATATATACCTCTCAAAGTCTTTGCTATCTATTCCTTCCTGATCGGAATCCTGTTTATCCTTATCGACCACAGAATAATTGATATACATTAGAATGGGTATCAGGCGTCAGGTGTCAGGCTTCGGGTATTAGTGAATTTACTTCGGACTTCTGTCTTCGGACTTAAGGCTTCCCGTTATGAAAATCTGTTTATATTTGTACCTGATAGGGTCAGACTAATTGAGTATAGCCGGTTATCATATAGCAAATCTTATGAACATTGTTGAGGTTATAACAAAACAAGATAAAAAAGAATTTATTGATTTTCCAAAAGAATTATATAAAACAGACCCTTGCTGGGTTTGTCAGCTTGATTCAGGTGTTGAATCTGTTTTTGATCCGTCAAAGAATCATAATTTTAAACATGGAGAAGCAATCAGGTGGATTCTCAAGGATGATGAAAATCATACAATCGGGAGAATAGCGGCTTTTATCGATACGGTGAGATCATCTGCCAACAGGCAGCCGACAGGAGGTATTGGTTTTTTTGAAGTTGTTGAAAACAAAGAAGCTGCATTCAGTTTGTTTAAAACAGCTCTCGACTGGCATACATCAAAAGGTATGGAGGCTATGGATGGGCCAATTAATTTTGGGGAAAACGACAATAACTGGGGTTTGCTGGTTGATGGATTCATGCAACAGGGATTTGGAATGCCATATAATAAAAAATATTACCAAGATTATTTTGAAGAGTTTGGATTTAAAAATTATTTTGAACAATATTCTTACCATAGGGATGTAAGGGACCCTGATAATAAAATAGTTCGTTTTCCTGAGCGGATCATGAAGATTGCCGAATGGCTTTCAAAAAGACCCGGTTATTCTTTTCGCCATTTTGAATTCAGGAATAAAGAGAGTTATGTAAAAGACATAGTGGAAATCTACAATTCAACGTGGTCGGTTTTTAAAGAAGATTTTACACCTCTTGATCCTGGAATTCTGGAAGAATCCCTTGAAAATGCAAAATTAATAATCGATGAAAAGCTTATTTGGTTTGCTTATTTCAATTATAAACCGATTGCTTTTTTTGTGCTTTTTCCCGATCTGAACCAGATACTTAAATATTTCAACGGTAAAATGAATATGTGGAACATGATTCGCTTCATATATTTTAAGACTACTCATAAAATGACCAGAATGAGGGCCGTGGTCGGAGGTGTTCATCCCACCCATCAGAACAGCGGCGTGGAATCTGCGATCTTCTTACAACTTTACAAAGTATTTAAAAAGAAACCATGGTTTAAGGAGCTGGAGCTCTCATGGGTAGGAGATTTTAATCCCAGGATGCTTGCCATTTATGAGGCCCTTGGTGCAACAAAAGCCAAAACTCATATCACATTCCGTTACATGATAAATCCTAAACTTCCATTTGTCAGGTTTAAAGATGAAAGGTCTGATAAACAATAATATAAGCAGGAGAATTCATGATATAATCAATAATTTCCCAATTCTTATTGCATTTTAAAGAATGTTAATTAACTTTGCAAGCCCTAATCGGGGAATTAATTAGGATTAATTAGGATAAAAAATATTTAGCAATGAAAAATGGTATTCATCCAAGTAACTACAGGTTCGTAGTTTTTCAGGATATGTCAAACGGAACTTCTTTTCTTAGTAAATCAACTGCTCCATCAAGGGAGAACATTAAATTTGAAGATGGGAATGAATATCCTCTTATCAAGCTTGAGATTTCAAATACATCTCATCCATTTTATACCGGTAAAATGAAGCTTGTTGATACAGCTGGTAGAGTAGATAAATTTAACACCCGGTATAAGGATCATATGGGGAAAAAGAAATAACTTTAAGTTTTAAGTATAAAATAGGGATATGCCTGGGCATATCCCTATTTTTTTTGTTATTAAATAATCTGTGGCATAATCATTGCAATGCTCAGTTCTACATCAGTTGTAAAAATATTATGTAATTTTGGCATTTCTTGGAAGAATAAAAGATAAAAGACAAAAGACAAAAGTGGTTGCGAAATTCCCTCCCTGGAGAACTTGTCCCTCGATAGCGGGAGTCTGCCCGGAGCGAAGCACGGGTAGTAAGGTGTGGGTTGGAAGATGATAAGCAGCAAAAAGTAAGGAGTAACATATAGATGGAAAAGAAATTCAGGAAACCTGTCAATGAGATATTACTTCCGGATATTCTTGATGGAGACGGTGATATAATACCTATAATTGCCGACGGAGACGATGGAGAACTTGAGGATGTTGAAGTTCCGGAGGCTATTCCTATTCTGTCACTTAGGAATACGGTACTTTTCCCTGGTGTTGTTCTTCCTATTTCCATCGGTCGTCCAAAATCGATACAGTTAATTAAAGATGCCTACCGAAACAACAAGATTGTAGGGACTGTAGCACAAAAAGATCCTGATATTGAAAATCCCGAATATCAGGACCTTCACTCTATAGGCACAATTGGTCAGATTGTTAAGCTTCTTGAGATGCCCGATGGATCAACAACTGCAATTATTCAGGGACGGAAAAGAATGGTTTTGCAGGAGCTTGTTTCCGACGATCCCTACTTTATTGCGAAAGTGAAGACAATACCTGAAATGAAACCGGAAGTTCTTAACAAGGATTTTGATGCAATTGTTGGTTCCCTGAAAGATTTATCGCTCAAGATTATTAAAATAAACCCCAATATAAGCCCGGAGGCTTCCTTTGCTATTAAGAATATTGAAAATAATACATACCTTATAAATTTCATCTGTTCCAATACCGATATAAAAGTCCAGGATAAGCAAAAACTACTGGAAATTAACAGTTTGCGCGACAGAGGATTTATGCTTCTGGAATTCCTCGTTCAGGAGATACAGGTTCTGGAACTTAAGAATGAATTACAGTCAAAGGTAAAGAGTGACATTGATCAGCAGCAAAGGGAATTTCTGCTTCATCAGCAGATGAAGACCATCCAGAATGAACTTGGCGGGAACCCTGCTGAGAAAGAGATTGAGGAGTACGCGAAAAAAGCTGAGACTAAAAAATGGAATGTTGAAGTTAAAAAGGTATTCGATAAAGAACTCGATAAACTGCATCGGCTTAATCCTGCAGCTGCTGAATATTCAGTTCAGGTAAATTATATACAGACCCTTCTTGACCTGCCATGGGATTTTTATACTAAGGATAATCTCGATCTTAATAATGCCCGGCATGTTCTTGATTCAGATCATTTTGGGCTCGACGAGGTTAAAGAAAGAATCCTCGAACATCTGGCTGTTCTTAAACTTAAAGGTGATCTTAAATCACCTATTCTCTGCCTTTATGGTCCTCCGGGTGTCGGAAAAACTTCTCTTGGCAGGTCTGTTGCCAAAGCTCTTGACAGAAAGTATGTCAGAATGTCACTTGGCGGATTGCATGATGAAGCAGAGATCAGAGGGCATAGAAAAACTTATATCGGAGCAATGCCAGGGAGAATAATCCAGAATATTAAAAGGGCCGGTTCCTCAAATCCTGTTTTTATACTAGATGAAATTGACAAAGTCGGACAGGATTTCAGGGGAGACCCCTCTTCTGCTCTTCTGGAAGTGCTTGATCCGGAACAGAACAGCACTTTCTTTGACAACTTCCTTGAAATGGAATATGATCTGTCAAAAGTCTTATTCATAGCAACAGCTAATAATCTGGCTACAATAAGTCCTGCTCTGATTGACAGAATGGAACTGATTGAAATAACCGGTTATCTTGTTGAGGAGAAACTTGAGATTGCAAAAAGGCATCTTTTCCCTAAACAGCTTGAAAATCACGGCGTAAAACCAGATCAGATCACCATTGACGATAAAGTGATGGAGTTGCTTATTGAAAAATACACCAGAGAATCAGGTGTTCGAGAACTGGATAAACGACTGGCAAAAATAATCAGGGTCACGGCCAAGAATATAGCATCTGATACAAAGTATGACACTAACCTTTCTCAGACAACACTGGGTAAAATACTTGGCCCTCCAAGATATACTCGTGATTTTTATTCAGGAAATGAGCAGGCAGGTGTTGTTACGGGACTTGCATGGACAGCTGCAGGCGGAGAAATTTTATTTGTGGAAACAAGTCTGAGCAAAGGCACAGGAAAGCTGACTCTTACAGGTAATTTGGGTGAGGTTATGAAGGAATCAGCAATTATTGCTCTGGAATACCTGAAGTCAAACGCAGAACTGCTAGAACTTCCCGATAATTTTTCTGAAAAGTGGAATATTCATATACACGTACCTGAAGGGGCAATTCCTAAAGACGGACCATC
>PLMC01000101.1:0-75568 GCA_003141495.1 Bacteroidales bacterium | reverse complement strand
GAAATATATATAAAGGGATTAAAATTCCATTATGTTGAGACAATCATGGGAGTGCTTGAACTTGCCCTGCTTCAGCAAAAGGTTAAAAATCCTAAGAAAATAACTTTTGAATGAAAAAAATAGCTGTTTTTCCCGGATCATTTGATCCTTTCACAATCGGACATGAAGCAATCATAAGGAGGGCATTGAGCCTTTTTGACGAGATTGTTATTGCCGTTGGTGCGAATGTTATGAAAAAAAACTTCTATTCCCTCGAAACAAGGAAAAAGATGATTAACAAAGTCTTTGAGGATGAACCAAGAGTAAGGGTAGATCATTATGATGGACTTACTGTTGATTTTTGTAAAAAGAACGGAGCAGGTTATCTTCTGCGTGGGCTCAGGACATCCGCTGATTTTGAGTTTGAAAGAGCAATTGGTCAGGTAAATAGATCACTGGCCCCGGAGATTGAGACAGTTTTCCTTCTGACAGTTCCTGAACATTCTTTTATTAATTCCACTATCGTAAGGGATATAATTAAAAGCAGAGGTAACGCTTCCAAGTTTGTTCCTGCAGCAATTAATCTCAAAGATTATAAAGGGACCGAAGATTAAAACGTCATCACTTGAGAATAGAACAATTGATGAGGTCCATCAGTGATAACCAGGCACTGCTTTTGATAGAATTCAACTCATCGGGGAAAAGCCATTCAACTTTTGTTATACCCTCTGATTTCTGAGGTTCAATTATCATCTCCCCGTCATAATTCATCAGAAACCAGCTTGTTTTTTTGAGGTATGATATTCCTTCCCAACTATATGTATGATAACTCGGATATAATGGCTTCACAATTGAATGGCCTGTGATTCCGCATTCTTCAGACACTTCCCTTAATGCGCAAACTTCGGATTCTTCCCCTTTTTCAATGTGCCCTTTTGGAAGATCGAGCTTACCTTTCTTTTCGATAAAAAGGTATCGGCCTGTAGTATGCTTCACCAATCCGCCTGCAGCGCCGACTTCTGTAAAATATATTCTGAAGATCTTCCAGATATGTTTGATGTCGGGCCCATATACATTGATGGCAGTAATACTCTTATCCGATTGAAAATTAGCAATTATCTTATAAAGTTCTTTTGTATCATAGAATTTATGGAATAAGCCGTAATTTTGTAACCTGTCGGGTTCAGGGCTTAACATTATGAATCTGTTCTCGAAATGAACTTTATACATACTCCGATGGGGAATTTTGAAAAAAAAACAGCTGAATATCTTTTACAAATTAAAGCAATAAAATTGCAACCGTCAAATCCTTTTACATGGGCTTCAGGATGGAAATCACCTATCTATTGTGATAATCGTAAAACTCTTTCATTTCCGGAAGTACGGTCTTATATCCGTGATTCTTTCGCTGTAATAATAAAAGACCTCTATCCACAGGCTGAAATGATTGCCGGTGTGGCAACAGGTGCAATTGCTCATGGGGCTCTCGTTGCAGACAAACTTGGATTACCATTTATTTATGTCAGATCGGGAGCAAAAGAGCATGGCCTTGGAAACCAGATTGAAGGTTTTTTTACAAAAGGGCAAAAGGCAGTAGTAATCGAAGACCTCATATCTACCGGTGGCAGCAGCCTGAATGCAGTAACTGCACTACTGGAATCAGGGTGCGAGGTTTTGGGCATGGTCGCAATATTTACATATGAGTTTAAAAAAGCTGCAGATGCATTTGCCGGAGCGAATTGCAACATTAATACCTTAAGTAATTATTCCACTCTGGTTGAGACAGCTTTAAAAACAGGCTATATAGGACAGAAAGAAGTTGAAACATTGAAAAAATGGAGACTGGATCCGGCGGGATGGGGAGGCAAATGATCTTGATACCTCATCCCCCTGCCCCCCTTCTCCCAAGGGAGAAAGGGGAAAAAGAAAATATTCAAAGGGTAAAGCCCATCCCCCTTGGAGGAGGGGTTGGGGAGAGGTAAAAAATGAGAAGAGGGAGTGCAATTTATCAATTAAACAAAACATTGTCTATCACATATTCAGAATTTTATTATGTCTAATCTATCATATTTTGAAAGCAGAACAGGGAAATTAACCTGTAATGCTGAAGAGGTTTTTGATTTTGCGACCGACATCAGGAATTTCGAACAATTTATTCCAAAAGGGAATATCAATAATTGGAATGCTGAAAAGGAATCATGCAGTTTCAATATATCAATGCTTGGAGCGGTTTCAGTAAGACTTACTGAAAAAGAAAAGTATAATAGAGTTGTTTTTATGGGAGATGCCCTGAAAAAGGATGATTTTTCGCTCACCCTGGATATATCAGATAACTTCAAAAAGACAGCGGATGTTAAGGTTAAACTGAGTGCAGACCTTAACCCGATGATGAAGATGATAGCAACTAAACCAATAGGCCAGTTTCTGGAAATGCTTATTATTGAAATGGAAAAATTCAGAGGATGGAAAGGTACTAAAGAATAAATTCTATCTCCTTAAAAGAAAACTCGCTTATTTCCCCATTTTGATTCTCAATCTTTAACCGGCCATACTCCCCGACAGTTAAAATCCTTCCGGTGAAGATTTCTTTTAAATCTTTAAATCTGCACCACTCTTTCAAACGGTAGAGTTTTGAAACATACTCTTTCTTTATTTGCACTGAATTTCCTGCAATTAACTGTTTATATCTTTTATCAAGATCAGTTAACAGCTGATTCATACAGTCAGGAAGATCATAACTTTTGCCGGTTAAAAGACTGAGAGAAACCGGATTAGGCGCATTGCTTTTAAAATTTTCCTGATTAATGTTAAGACCTATACCTGCAATTGTAAATTCAATCTGATTGTTTAGAACAGAACTCTCAATTAAAATACCTGCTATTTTGTCATTGTTTACATAAATGTCATTAGGCCATTTTATAAAACAATCAGGAATATCTCTCATTAAGAAATCACAAATTCCAAGAGAGATTGTCATTGAAATGCTAAACTGATCTTCAGGATTTATAAATGAAGGAAATAATAAAATGCTGATTAATAGGTTTTTACCATCTTCGCTTTCCCACTTGGTTCCTGAATAGCCACGACCTTCCGGCTGATAATTGGTGTAAATAATTGTGCCCTCCTGAAGATTGGTATTTTTCAAGAGATCAGATGCATAAGTATTTGTAGATGGCAGGTTTTCAAAAAACAATAAATTTGAGCCTATTATCATGATTAGTAATGATTTAATTAAAGATGGGTCATTTTGTTGACCGGTTTTTTCAATACTGTTAAGATTGGCATTGAAATTGCAAAAGAGCAATAAAGTAACAAAAATACAGATTAAAGTGGTACTTTTGCGACTTAATATAAAACCGATAAATATTGATGAAGAAAAAATCTGACGGAGCTGAAGTCCTTTTAGGGAGTGTTGTGAAAGGTATTTTTGAGAAAAAGGGGCAAAATGTTCTGAAAATTGATTTAAGGAGACTAGATAACAGGATCGCAGATTATTTTGTGATTTGTCACGCCCCATCGGGTACCCAGGTTAGTGCGATATGTGATTCTGTTGATGATACAGTAAGAAAAGAAGCTAGTGAAAAACCGTTACATATTGAAGGGCTTGACAATTGTTTCTGGGTTCTTCTCGATTATGGCAATGTAATAGTTCATGTTTTTCTTGAGGAGTACAGAAATTTTTACAGTCTGGAATCCCTCTGGGCTGATGCAGCAATTGAAGCTCTAGAAGATAAAATACAGTAAGTTAAATATCTATGGCAGAAAATACAAATACTAACCAGGCTCCTGACAAAAAGCCTGATAAGAATGGCAAACCACATTTTAATACAAATTGGATATTTGCAGTCCTTGCCGTATCGCTCATTCTTTTTTCGTTGTTCAACAACGGGAAAGAAGTACAGCAAACGACCATCAGCGAAATAAAGGAGATGATCAAAAACAGGGACATTGAAAAAGTATATGTGGTAAACAAGGAGCAGGCTGAAATCTATCTTAAAAAAGAAGCTTTGGAATCTGGAAGATATCCCAAACTACCAAAGCCCGGAACTGGTTTTGGATTTACAGCCCCAAAACCAAACTTTACAATTACAATTGGTGATCTAAGCAGCTTCATATCTGATTTCAAGGAATATCAAAAAAGTGCTGGTTACGCTGATAACGATCTTATTTCTCCGGTTTATCAAACACGTAAAAACTGGTTTGGCGATATACTTTCATGGCTGTTATTACCTGTTCTGTTAATTGCTTTCTGGCTCTTTATGATGAAACGTATGTCAGGCGGCGGAGCAGGCGGGGCAGGAGGAATTTTCAGCGTTGGCAAATCACGTGCCCAGATATTCGATAAAGATACAAATGTAAAGTTGAACTTCAATGATGTCGCTGGACTTGAAGAGGCCAAGACTGAAGTTATGGAGATTGTTGATTTTCTCAAGAATCCCAAGAAATATACCAACCTTGGAGGTAAAATTCCTAAAGGTGCATTATTGATAGGTCCTCCCGGAACAGGAAAAACTATGCTTGCAAAAGCTGTTGCCGGTGAAGCTAACGTTCCATTCTTTTCCATTTCAGGTTCAGATTTCGTTGAAATGTTTGTTGGAGTAGGCGCTTCCAGGGTCAGGGATTTGTTTAAACAGGCNNGTGATAATCCTTGCTGCAACAAACAGAGCGGACATCCTTGACAGGGCTCTTATGCGTGCCGGACGTTTTGACCGCCAGATCCATGTCGAACTTCCCGACCTGAACGAAAGAGAGGCAATATTTAAAGTTCACCTTCGTCCGATTAAACTAGAAAAAAGTTTTGATATAGGATTCATGGCCAAACAGACTCCCGGATTTTCAGGCGCTGATATAGCAAATGTCTGTAACGAATCAGCCCTTATAGCCGCAAGGAAGAACAAGACGGTTGTTGAAAAACAGGATTTCCTCGATGCTATAGACCGCATTGTAGGCGGACTGGAAAGAAAAACCAAAATCATTTCACCTGGAGAGAAGAAAACAATTGCATATCATGAAGCCGGACACGCTACTGTCAGCTGGTTACTTGAATACGCCAGTCCGCTTCTTAAGGTGACTATAATTCCACGAGGCAGAGCTCTCGGAGCAGCATGGTATCTTCCTGAAGAACGTCAGCTTACTACCCGTGAACAGATCCTTGATGAAATGGCGTATGCTCTTGGAGGAAGAGCAGCTGAGGAACTTATTTTTGGTAAAATTTCAACCGGTGCGCTTAATGATCTTGAAAAAATTACAAAACAAGCATATGCTATGGTTTCGTTTTTCGGGATGAGTGATAAAGTTGGTAATATAAGTTTCTATGATTCATCAGGTCAATCTGATTTTGGATTTACAAAGCCATATAGTGAAAAGACAGCAGAACTTATTGATCAGGAGGTTAACCAGATTATAGCAGAGTCATATATAAGGGCTAAAGAAGTTCTTAAAAATAATATGAAAGGCCTTACCGAGCTTGCAGAACTACTTCTGGAAAAAGAGGTAATTTTCAGCGAAGACCTTGAAAGGATATTTGGGAAGAGAAAAGCCGACTTATTGAAGGATGAGAAGGAAGCTGAAGCCAAATCTGCCGCACTTTTACTAAATGGTAAGGATAAAACCAAAGAAGTTAAAAAGGGGAAAAGAACATCCAAATCTTCATCTGAGAAAACAAAAACACGATCAGCGAAAAAAGAGACTGTCACAGAAAATCCGGAAGTGCCGGAGGAAACTGTGAAAAAAGCCAGGTCAAAAAGTAAAGGTGTGTAATAGAATGATATAATAAGTAAAACACACGTAATGTTGATTGTCAGATTATTTTTAAATACAGTTGCACAACTAAGTAAATTACACACCTTAAAGAATAATATATTTAAGTTTTGAATACTTTTTTCAGAAGGACTTTAACCGGAGCATGGATCGTAATATTCGTCATGGGAGGGTTTTGGCTTCATCCGTTCTCATTTATTTTAACAGGACTCATATTGCTTATCGGAACACAGTATGAGTATTACCTGATGATAAGGAACACGGGCGTGAGGCCACAGATATTGCCAGGGATTATTACAGGGATTACCGCATATGCCATTTCAACACTGATCGCTTCAGGAGTTATTCCAAGAAAATCATTCCTCGTTCTTATTCCTATGATGCTGCTAATTATTGTTATAGAGCTATACAGGAAACAGGATAAACCTTTTGATTCACTTGCGCATACACTTTTTTCGGTACTTTATACTGCAATACCGTTCTCAATGTTCCCTTTTGCTGCATTCTCGAGAACAGGTCTTAATTCAATACTACCTCATAATAACATCATTTTCTCACCGGGAATAATTATTGGTTTTTTTATTCTCATCTGGGCAAATGATACAGGAGCATATCTTACCGGAATGTTATTCGGACGTCATAAATTGATGGAACGTATCTCACCGAAAAAAACCTGGGAAGGTTTTATTGGCGGTTTAATTATTGCCTCTGTTGCAGCCTGGTTTCTTTCTGACTGGCTGGGGGTTGTGGATAAAATACACTGGGTAATTATCTCCCTTATCATTTCAGTGGCAGGTACTTATGGAGACCTGGTCGAATCAATGCTTAAAAGAAGCACCGGGGTAAAGGACTCGGGAACAATAATGCCGGGTCATGGTGGATTTCTCGACAGGTTCGACAGTGCAATATTATCTTTCCCGTTAGTATATCTTTTTATATCACTAGTTGTATGATTGGCAGGACTTAATTAGTTTTGTGCAAATTTTAAACAGATGAGAATTCATATTCATAAAGAAGGATATAAGATATTAGCTTATAGTTTGATAACATTACTGATTCTGAATATCATTGTTAATATTATATGGGCAGATCAAGGAATTGTGAAATGGGCATTTTTCATCTGCTCATTTATGCTCTACATTTTCCTGCTTTTTTTCTTCAGACTTCCCACACGATCATTCGAAACCGACCCCGGACTTATTTATGCTCCAGCTGATGGGAAAGTTGTGGTTATTGAAGAAACAATGGAAAATGAGTATTTTAAAGATATGCGTTTGCAGGTTTCAATTTTTATGTCCCCTTTTAATATGCATTCTAACAGATATCCGGTATCAGGAAAGGTACAATATGTATGTTATCATCCGGGTCAGAATATGGTTGCCTGGCATCCTAAATCCTCTGAACTTAACGAGAGGAGCACCATTGTTATAAAAACAAATACGGGAACTGAGGTTATGATAAGGCAAATAGCCGGGGCTGTTGCCCGGAGGATTGTCACTTATGCAAAGGAAAATGTGGATGTCCACCAGGGAGATGAACTAGGATTTATTAAGTTTGGATCGAGAGTTGATCTCTTCTTGCCTATCGATACTGATATTGAGATTCCGATTCTCCAGCAGGTGAAGGCAAATAAGAGTATCATTGCAAAAATATGATAAGGTTTAATGAGATGAGCAAGATTGACGATAAAATAATTGATGTTACCAATGATGTCAGGTGGATAGGAATACTTGATTATGACATCAGAACCTTCGATATAGTGATGCACACCGGCTACGGGACAACCTATAATTCGTATTTTATTAATGCTGATAAGAAAGCAATAATTGAAGTTGCCAAGGAGAAATTCAATGAAAATTATTTTCGAAAATTAAAATCAGTTACTGATCCTGCAGAGATTCAATACATTATTCTCGATCACACGGAGCCGGATCATTCCGGCAGCCTCCGGCTTCTTCTCGATCTGGCGCCTTCAGCTACGGTTGTCGGCAGTGGAAATGCAATCAGATACCTTGAGGATATTGTTAACAGGCCATTTAAATCACTGGTTGTAAAAGAAGGTGATTCACTGGATCTCGGAAATAAAACACTCAGGTTTTTTTCGGCGCCAAATCTGCACTGGCCAGATTCTATGCTAACACTGCTTGTGGAGGATAGAGTTTTATTCACATGCGACGTATTCGGAGCCCATTATTGTTCTCCTGAAATGTTCAGCAATTTCGATGAACATTATACAGAATCTTTTAAATACTACTTTGATATCATCATGAAGCCGTTCAGCAGGTTTATGCTAAAGGCAATTGAAAAGATCAAGCCTCTTGATCTTGATTTCATCTGCCCCGGTCATGGACCGATTCATAGTAAAAACCTGCGAAAAGCAATAGAGCTCTCTGAAATGTATGCTGATCAGTATATGAAGATTATAGCTGAAAAAAGCAAAATGAATATTCTTATTGCTTATGTTTCGGCTTATGGTTACACGAAAGACGCGGCACATTTTATTGCAGAAGGGATCCTGGAGACCGAAGGTGTCAATGTGGATATTACGGATATCGAAAATATTTCTCTGGAAGAACTGGAGTCAAAAATAATAATGGCTGATGGTTTGCTGATCGGTTCACCAACAATCAATCAGAATACCTTACTTCCGGTATATAAACTGCTTGCTCTGATAAATCCAATACGGGATAAGGGAAAGCTTGGTGGTGCTTTCGGATCGTATGGTTGGAGTGGAGAGTCGCCAAATTTAATTCTCGAAAACCTTCGTCTTCTTAAACTAAAGATATTCGAAGAAACAGCAGCATTCAAGTTTTCTGCTGACAGCCAGAAAAAAGAAAACCTTAGGGAATTCGGAAGGAATTTTAGTCAGAGATATATCCAGGAATGTGGTCATACAAAAAATCCCGGTTAAATTCCGGGATTTTTTTTGAATAATTATGATATTTCAATCTTCCTTGTAATCTTGTTTTTTTCTTCTTTCTGTTTTGGAAGTGAAACTGAAAGAACTCCGTCTTTGTAGTTTGCTTCTATTTTTTCCCTGTTTACATTTTCGGGGATATAAAAACTTCTGCAAAATTCTGAATAGCTGAATTCTTTTCTTTTGTATCCGTCTCTGCTTTCTTCCGATTCGGTTTTAGTCTCCGATGAGATTGTTAAAACATCTTCATTAATATCGATTTTCAGATCTTTCTTGTCAATCCCCGGAACTGCAAGGTCCAATACATAATTTTTATCATCTTCTCTTATATTAACCGCCGGCATTGAGCTAGCACTGTTTGAGAGAACAGGAAAAAAATCATCATTAAAAATACTCGGCATGTAAAATGGCCTGAAATTTCTTCTTGTAATTGTTGGTAACATGGTTTTGTCCTCCTATAATTTTAGTTTAATATTTATTCATTTCTCAGCATATTTTCAAACTTCGTTCCAAATTGATAAATATGTCATAATGGCATATAAAAATAAAATATAGAGGACATTATGGCAGATGGATAAGTTAACTAAATAAGATAAAATTATAAGTACATTTTTAACAGTCTCTGAAAGAGCCATATATGAATAACCCCCGGTGAAACCGGGGGTGTATGGTAACCCACTCTTCAACAGCTCTGAAGGAGCTGGATATTGTTTTATTAAGCCTCCTTCGGGCTTTAGATCAATAGATTGGTCTAAACCCCCGGTTTCGCCTAGGGTTATTAAATAATGTCAATAACTATAAGTAGTGACTCTTAAAGAATAGGCAAGATGTTATAATTGCAATGATTTATAACGAATTAACAGATTTTTACTAAACATAGTTAATGATTAATCTACTAAGGAAAAGCAGATATTCTGTACCCCATTTTTTTAGCGAATTCCAAAAATTTGGATTAGGTTTGTAGGAAGAAAGGCATTTAACAATGAAAGCAACGTTAAGAAATATTCTTATTTTTTTTGGAATCTTATTTCTGTTGTGTTGTGCCTGGTTCTTCCGGAATATAGTTGTTTACATTTTGGTATCTGGCGTTTTTTCAATAATGGGCCGGCCTCTTGTAGATCTCTTTTGTAAAATCAGAATTAAGAAATGGTCATTTCCACGACCTCTCAGCGCACTTTTAACGATTATTGCAATATGGGGTGTAATTATTCTGTTTTTTATCATTTTTGTTCCTCTCGTAACCAGGCAGATAAATTATTTTTCAAAAATCGACAGCGAAAAAATTGTTCAGATTGTTGCCGGACCAATAAATAAAGTTGAGCATCTGGTCAGGTCAATAAACAAGGATATACCACAAAACATTACTATTCAGGATTACATTGTAAAAAAGGTTGCCGGAATTCTCAATATTAATATGATACAGAACTTTATAGGTTCCCTCATAAGTATTCTTGGAAATGTAATTATTGCAATATTCTCAATTACATTTATTACCTTTTTCTTCCTGAAAGACCAACGATTGTTTTTTGAATCCATATTAATGTGGGTACCTGACAAATATGTAGATAATGTAATGAGGGCACTTAATTCAATTAAAAAGCTTCTTACACGCTATTTTATCGGAATTGTAATTCAGAGTACATGCATAATGATTCTTATTACGATAGGAATGACTATTGCCGGTATCGACTTTCAACAGGCGCTTGTAATGGGACTTATAATNNCATATTAATCAGGATATTACGACTGTTGTAATACCGCTTGTGACATACATGATAATTGTTGAAGTTGTGACACATTTAATTGATAATATTGTATTCCAGCCGATTATATTTTCCAATAGTGTCAGAGCTCATCCTCTTGAAGTCTTCATTGTTGTACTCGCTGCAGGATTTGCTGCAGGAATACCGGGTATGATATTCGGGATACCTGCCTATACTGTACTGCGGGTATTTGCTCGTGAATTCTTTTATAACTTTAAGGCAGTGCAGAAGATCACTTCAGGATTATCCGGTGAAAATATTGGAAACAATTCCCATATACCATTCATGTCAAATGATGAGCGTGCTGCAGAATAATTCTTAAAAGTATTTTCAATTAACTCTGATTAAGATTATTATATCAGGAGAAACGGACCTTTATATGAAACATACACCATCTCTGCTAAACAGGCTATTCCATTTTTATTATGATGGATTCAGGAACATGCCGGGTTGGGGAAGAAAAGTCTGGGTGATAATCATCATTAAACTTTTTATTATGTTTGCCATATTAAGGATCTTCTTCTTTCAGGATTTTCTTTATAAAAATTGGCCTAATGATAAAGAGAGAAGTGAACATGTCCTTGATCATTTAACTAATTCATCCGATAAGCATGATAGACAACATTGATTTGAGCCTTGTAGACTGGTCAAGGGCTCAATTTGCCCTTACAGCAGTTTACCACTGGCTATTTGTACCCCTTACGCTTGGATTGTCCTTCATCCTGGCCATTATGGAGACCATATATGTTAAAACGGGTAAAGAAGAATGGAGACGAATTACCCGGTTCTGGATGACTCTTTTTGGAATTAACTTTGCTATTGGCATTGCAACAGGTATTATTCTTGAATTTGAGTTTGGCACAAACTGGTCAAATTACTCGTGGTTCGTCGGTGATATTTTCGGTGCACCGCTTGCTGTTGAAGGTATTCTGGCGTTCTTCCTCGAATCGACGTTCGTGGCAGTTATGTTTTTTGGCTGGAATAAAGTGAATAAAAAATTTCATCTGGTTTCTACATGGCTGGTAGCTATCGGGGCCAGTCTCTCAGCACTCTGGATCCTGGTTGCAAATGCATGGATGCAGCACCCTGTAGGCATGATATTTAATCCTGAAACGGCTCGTAATGAAATGGTTAATTTCTGGGCAGTTCTCTTTAATCAGATCGCAGTCGATAAATTTTTGCATACAATTTCTTCTGGTTTCCTTCTTGCTTCAATGTTCGTTCTTGGTATAAGTGCCTGGTATCTGATAAGGAAAAGGGAAGAACAGATGGCTAAAAAAAGTATACTGATAGCCGGTGTATTCGGACTTTTATCTTCTCTTATGGTTGCCTATACTGGAGATGAATCAGCCAGAACCGTGTCAAAAGTGCAGCCTGTTAAATTTGCATCTATGGAAGCTCTTTACGAAGGTAAAAATAATGCCGGGTTGATTGCTTTCGGAGTACTGAAAAACACCGACATAAAAATAGGAAACCAGAATGTTAAAAAATTTGCTCTTAAGATACAAATACCGGGATTACTCTCAGTTCTGACCGGAGGTGATAGAGATTCCTATGTTCAGGGACTTTCAGATCATATCTCAGGTAATGAGAAGCTTGAGATAGTTCCAACAGGTGAAAAAATGCTCAGGGGCAAATATGCCATGACAGTTCTTGAATCATACAAAAAAGCCAGGGTTATTAATGACACCGCACTTATTGCGTCCATAAAAAAGGTTTTCAAAGACAATGAGTTCCAAAACGGATATTTTAAATATTTCGGCTATGCTTCTATCGATAAACCAGAAGATGTTATTCCGAACGTGACAGTTTCGTTTTATTCTTTTCACCTTATGGTTGTATTGGGGTTCCTTTTCATATTGATTTTTTCAGTGGCGCTCTATCTCCTGTTTAAAGGGACAATTTCGGACAACAAGTGGTTTTTATGGATAGCCCTGTTGTCAATACCCTTACCCTATATTGCCGGTGAGCTAGGTTGGTTACTAACCGAAATTGGCCGTCAGCCGTGGATAATACAGGATATGATGACTGTATCGAAGGCTGTTTCACAGATCAGCACAGGATCGGTGATTACAACATTCATTCTTTTTGCCGTTCTGTTCACCACATTGCTTATATCAGAGGTATCAATTATGGTAAAACAGATTAAAACCGGACCCAAACATTAGGAGGATAAAATTATGACTGCAATGATTTCTCTATCCTTTTTGCAACACTACTGGTGGATCATAGTTTCGATTCTGGCCAGTCTGCTTGTCTTCCTGATGTTCGTACAGGGGGGCCAATCTATGATCTATTCGCTGCCTCAGAACGACACTCAAAAAACAATGATTGTTAATACGCTGGGACGGAAATGGGAATTCACATTCACAACATTAGTAACTTTTGGAGGAGCGTTTTTTGCCTCTTTCCCGCTTTTCTATGCAACCAGCTTCGGAGGCGCTTACTGGGTCTGGATTGCCATACTATTCAGTTTTACCATACAGGCTATTGCATATGAATTCAGATCCAAACCTGATAATGTTCTGGGTCAGAAAACATTCGATCTTTTCCTTTTTTTGAATGGCTCCTTGGGTCCGTTCCTTATAGGAGTGGCCGTAGCAACTTTTTTCACGGGTGCTATGTTTACTCTTAACCAGATGAACCAGGTCCACTGGGCAACTCATTGGTATGGCCTTGAAGCTTTACTGAATGTGCGAAACCTTGCTCTTGGTTTCGCAGTATTGTTTCTTTCCAGAATTAACGGATTATTGTATATAATAAATACTCTTGACAATGAAGCTATAATCAGGAGATCAGGCAAAGCATTAATTTCTAATTCTGTCCCATTTCTGATCTTCTTCCTGTTCTTTGTTATTTCCCTGCTTATTTCTAAAGGGTTTTCATCTGACCCTTTGACCGGCACAATAACAATAGAAAAATTTAAATATTTGCATAATCTCATTCAGATGCCTATGGTTCTGATACTTTTTCTTGCAGGAGTAGTCGGCGTTCTATTCGGAATAGGCATTACAGCTTTCAGGAGAAGCTTTTCAGGAATCTGGTTCTCAGGAGTTGGTACCGTGCTTGCAGTTTTATCCTTGTTTCTTATAGCCGGGTTTAACGGAACATCATTTTATCCTTCACTGTTCGATCTTAAGAGCTCTCTGACAATCAGAAATGCGTCATCGAGCCTGTTTACTCTGAAGACAATGATGTATGTTTCATTTATTATCCCGATTGTTATAGCTTACATCTGGTATGCCTGGAAGTCAATCAATAATAACAAGATCACTGAAGCAGAGATGAACTCGGAGGAACTTAAATATTAGGGTTTGCGGTAACAGGTAACCGGTTTGCGGGAAGAGTAAATTACTCCACACCATACACCGTGTACCGCATACCGCACGCCAATATAATAAAAGGCAATGAAAATATAAAATAATAAGAAATGTACATAAGTCAGATTCTTCAATACCTTATCTGGCCAGCATTTATTCTGTTAAGCTGGTTAGTTATAAAATTCGCTTTATCGGTTTACGAAAAGAAATTTTCCGAAAAAGGATAACCAGAGATCAGAAGAGGAGTGATATTGCCGAAGAAATAATATAAAGGGGTATTATTAAAGGCAATGCCATTACCCCCAAAATTGCAACTGAGATAAGGATAAATCCCATGAGAATATATCTTCCTTCATTTCCCTTTAACTTCAGGTTTGAGACTTTCAGAGAAAGTAATGGTATCCTGCTGACCATTAATAAGGATAATATAATGGTAAGGAGAATAAGTAAGAAAGGAGAACCCGTAAATGAGTTTAATAGCTGTGATTGTGAATAATGTCCGGCAATAACAACTGAAATCACAGCAAGAGCATTTGCAGGGATTGGTAAACCTTTAAATGTTGTTGCCTGCGTTGAATCCAAATTAAATATTGCGAGTCGTATTGCACCGCATACCGGCATTATGGCAGGAATTAACATTAATAATATTCCCTGTAAACTATTAATGTAAGTATTTACTGGTCCATTCAATGATATGGATTTATTAAGTAGAAAATATATTATTAATCCTGGTGCGATACCAAAGCTTACAATGTCGGCAAGACTATCAAGTTCTTTACCTATATCGGAATATGCTTTCAGTAAACGTGCCGANNTTCAGAAGGGAAGTAAAATTAAGATAAATTTCAGTAGGCTGATCTTTCCGGATATTTTAATTGAGTTATTCTTGTCTCATTTATTATTAGATTTGCAGAAATAAGATAAAAATTGAATGGTTGACTTTACAGGCATAAAGATTGCGGTGGATTTTGATGGAACAATAGTTGAACACGAGTATCCGGAAATCGGTAAAGAGAAACTTTTTGCTTTTCAGACACTTAAGGAGCTCGAAAAACTTGGAGCAATGCTTATCCTGTGGACATTCCGTACAGGGAAGGAACTTGATGAGGCTGTGGAGTACTGTAGGAAGAATGGAATTGTGTTTTATGCTGTTAATAAAAACTATCCTGAGGAGATATTCGATGAAAATGTGAGCCGGAAAATAAATGCAGACATCTATATTGATGATAAAAACATTGGGGGTTTTCCGGGTTGGAGCGGTGTATGGCAAATACTGACCCCTTATGAACTTCAGGAGAAGGAGGCAGAGAAAAGAATATCTTCGGCACGAAAAAGTATCTTTAAACGATTGTTTACCCCGAATACCGACGAACAATGAGAACTGATTATCAAAAATATCTAATTGCCTTCTCCGTTTTGCTTCTTCTGTTTTGGACACTATCATGCTCCGGCCGATCAGGAAAAATAAAAGAAACGGGAGGTCAACCCACAGGGATACTGAACGAAGAGATCCCTGTAAAACTTATTAAAATAATTTCCCCTGATGAAGATGCCGGTTTTAAACTCAAACAACCTGTTAAAATAACTCTGGCTACTGAGGATAAGAAAACAGTACCCGACTCTGTGACTGTTTATTTTAGTGGGAATTATGTAACAACCATTAAATCGGATCCATGGGAGTATACTGTCTCTTCTGCTTTCACCCTTACCACCGGGAGAAAATCATTTAAGGTTACGGCGTATAAAGGAGGTAAACCAAAGAATACCATTGCCCGTTTTATAGTAATATATTCCGACATTGTTCCAAAAAAGTATGGTTTTAAGGTAATTCATACGTATCCCCACGACAGGGATGCATTCACACAGGGCCTTTTTTATGACAACGGGGTATTATTTGAAGGTACAGGAGAGAATGCATCATCTTTGCGGGAAGTGAACCTGGAAACAGGCAAGGTTGTCAGGCAGCTAAACCTTGATAATTCATTATTTGGTGAAGGTATTACTCTCTACCGCGAACGCATATATCAGGTAACCTGGAAAAGTAAGGTTGGATTTATATATAATAAATCGGATTTTAAATTTATTAATAAGATCTATTATGCAACCGAAGGTTGGGGATTAACAACAATGGATGATAAGATTGTTATGAGCGATGGAACAAATGTTTTGTATTTCTATGAGCCGGATATGTTTACTGTTATCTCGAAAATTGAGGTTTACGATAATGAGAAGAAACGAGATTCTCTAAATGAACTGGAATACATTAATGGTGAAATATGGGCCAATATCTGGATTAACAATCACATAGCAAGGATTGATCCAGCGACAGGTAAAGTACTTGGTTATATTGATTTAAAAGGAATTCTGCCTCCCTCAGACCGGGATGCGGAGACTGATGTATTAAATGGTATAGCTTATGACAGTAAGGGCAACAGGATATTTGTTACAGGGAAGAAATGGCCCAAACTGTTTGAGATAAAGGTTACGGAATAATTCTTGTTCCATAAACAATTTTAATTCCTTCAGGGATAATATTGAATTCTGCAGGAGTCTGACCAAGAGATTCTCCATCAGCTTCGGCGTACATTGGAGACTCTGAACTGACCTTTATATTTTTACATTTATACCCGTCAATTTTGGGATGCTGAAGAATTGTGCCATCATAAAGGATCTTCAGGTTTCTTATTATTTCAAACTTGCCCATCCCTTTTATTATAGTCATATCAAGCAGCCCGTCATCAGGTAAAGCGCGGGGTGTCTGTCTCATACCTCCTCCGCAATATCTGCCGTTACCAACATTTAAAGAGAATATATCTGCCTTGATCTTTTCTCCATCTATAATAATCTCTGCCTTCGTATTTTTATATGAAATAAGACTCATCAGAAGGTTATAGAAATATATCAGTTTGCCACCCCGGCCCCGGTCCTTCTGATAATTTGTTCTTTTTACAACAACTGATTCAAATCCCAGTCCCGCTATATTAATGAAATATCTTTCTTTCTTATCTGATCCCTCATAGAAACTTATCAGGCCTGCATCGTGTAACATCAGTTTATTTTCACAGATAATATTTATCGCTTTTTCATAATCAAGAGGGATCCCAAACATCCTGCCCCAATCGTTTCCTGTCCCCACAGGTATCAGGGCGAGAGAGACATCGGTTGTTGGACAAACCTTATTTAAAAAGACACCATTAACAACTTCATTCAGAGTACCGTCACCACCTACGGTTATTATTTTCCTGTAACCGGAAGCTATACCTTCGATTGTAAAGTGAATGGCATGACCCTTTTTTTCTGTGAACCTGACATTATAAGGTAGAGCTTTATCATTAAGAAGAATGGCGATTTTTTCCCAGTCTTTTTTCCCTTTTCCATTGCCGGCATTAGGGTTTACTATTACCAGCCATTCTTTTGGATCGGTATTGTTATTCATTTTTTTTCTGATTTTTGCCGACAAAGATGGAAATAATTAGACAAATTTTTTAAAATCCGGATTAATATCACTTTAATGATCTGTTTATCAGACTCACTGTTCCTCATAATCTAGTAATAAAAGGAGCGTTTCTGATCTGCATGATTAGTAATTGACAACAAAATCAGTGAGTTATGTTTTTTAAAAAAAAGAATCAATGTTAATAAAGTGTTGAAAACCCCGAAAAAAATGTTTACAACTACATCTTTCACTACCGGCAGCAGAATAGCATAAATAGTAAATTTGAAACTCAAATTATAACTCGATAACTGAAAAAAGATGGGTAGGATTATAGCAATAGCAAATCAGAAGGGTGGGGTAGGGAAGACAACAACAGCAATAAATCTGGCGGCCAGTCTTGCTGCTCTTGAAAAGAAGGTGTTAATCGTTGATGGAGACCCTCAGGCAAATGCAACTTCCGGCATTGGGGTAGACACTCGGCAGATAAGATGCACAATATACGATTGCCTGATAGACGGGAAAGAACCAAAGGAAGCTTTGCTCAAATGCGAAGTAGAGAATCTTTCAATAATCCCTTCAAATATTGACCTTGTAGGTGCAGAAATTGAAATGCTGGACAGGCATGAAAGGGAAAAAATTCTTAAAGAGGTACTTAAAAAAATCGAAGCAGATTATGATTACATACTGATTGACTGCTCTCCGTCTCTGGGCCTTCTTACTGTTAATGCACTAACAGCCTCTCATTCTGTAATAATACCGGTGCAGTGTGAATATTTTGCTCTGGAAGGCCTGGGTAAACTTCTTAATACAATAAAAATTATTCAGAATAATCTTAATCCGGAACTCGAGATTGAAGGTTTTCTTCTTACGATGTACGATGTACGTCTGAGATTGTCAAATCAGGTTGCTGATGAGGTCAATAAGCACTTTCAGCAAATGGTTTTTAAAACCATAATCCAGAGAAATGTTAAGCTTTCAGAAGCACCTAGTTTTGGTCAGCCGGCTATTCTGTATGATGCAGATTCAAGAGGCACTGTCAACTATCTTAACCTGGCCAAGGAGCTGATTGAGAAACAGGAAACAAGAGTTGCACAGTAATTACATGGTTTTTCAATTATCGGAAACAGAATGAATATGACAAAGAAAAATGCGTTGGGAAGAGGTCTTGGTGCATTAATAGATGGTGTGGAGAAAGAGATCCTTGAGAAAAAAGTTGAGGCGAACCTTGATATCTCTGTCGATTCAATCGAAGCTAACCCTTTCCAACCAAGAACCAGCTTCGACGAACAGGCTCTTGAAGAACTTTCAACTTCAATTAAAAAGCTGGGTATCGTACAACCGCTTACAGTACGTGAGGTTGGAGAAGGCCGCTTTCAGCTTATTGCCGGGGAAAGAAGACTTAGGGCTGCACGTCAAGCAGGGCTTACTCATGTTCCCGCCTACGTCAGAACAGCAGATGATCAGGCAATGCTAGAGTTGGCACTGGTTGAGAACATTCAGCGTGAAGATCTTGATGCGATGGAGGTTGCAATTAGCTTCCAGCGACTAATAGAGGAATGTAAACTTACTCAGGAGCAGTTAAGTGACAGAGTGGGCAAACAAAGATCAACTGTTGCAAATTATCTGCGGCTTCTGAAACTACCGGCTGAAATTCAACTCGGCATTAAGAATAAACACCTTATGATGGGTCATGCTAGGACTCTCGTCAATATTGAAGATCCGAAAAAGCAAATAAATGTTTATTATAAAATCATAGATGGCGAACTGTCTGTACGTCAGGCAGAAGAGCTGGTCAGACAACTGCAATCTGAGAAGATCAAAGACCCGTCTAAGATTGAAAAAAAGAGAAAACTAAATGATGATTTCACTCAGCTTTCTGATCATCTTAACAAGATATTTTCAACCAAAGTAAACTTCAGAATAAATGAACAGGGAAAAGGTAAAATCGTGATCCCATTTGAAAGTCCCGAAGAAATGGAACGCATTTTAGGAGTATTTGACCGGCTGAACTCCTGAAAATCATTATCTTTATCGCGATGTTATACTGGTTTTAGAATTTAGAGACCAGTGATTTTTATTTTGAAGACCTATCATAAAATACTGATTGTACTTATGCTGCAATTGTTTTGCGCAGAGCAGAACGTGATTGCGCAGGATACTCTTGTAGTTGACAAACCGGTTAAACATAAGTTTTCCCCTGAGACACTTAAGGCAACAATGATGGCTGTTTCCTTTCCCGGACTTGGTCAGATATATAACAGAAAGATATGGAAAATACCGGTTGTATATGCCGGGTTCGGTGCCCTTATCTATAGTGCTGCTTTCAATGGTAAGAATTACACGCTGTATATGAAGGCATATCAGGATTTCACAGATAATATATTAGCGACTAATAGTTATCTCAAGGTGATATCCCCGTCTGTCGATCGGAGTACCTATGATCCCCTCTTTAATCCGAAAAGCTACGATGCTTCAATTTATTCAAATTATAAAAATGCAATGCTTCAAATGGTAGATTATTACAAGAGATACCGGGATCTTTCGTATATTGGCATCGCAGGATGGTATCTTATCTCAATACTTGATGCAAATGTCGATGCCAGTCTTTTTAACTATGATATAAGTAATAATCTTAATATTACATTCGTTCCTGTACAAATGAATATGCCAGGCGGATTCCTGGGCGCAGGAATATGTTTGGATTTTAAAGTAAACTTTTAAACTAATTATTTAACTATGAGATTTAAAGCCATACTGATAATGCTCTTCCTGGCAGTTTTAAAAGTGAATGCAGCATCTGATGTAGACACAATAATTATTAAATCGGACGATAGTAGTGACCGAATTGCCCGTGATCTTGATAGCCTTGTAACCACATGGTATGTTAAAATTGCTATCAAGAATAATCTTGCTGAACACGAGGGAGATACGGTTGGATTTCAATGTCCCGATACGGTTTACGTAAGCAGGCTGAGGAAGATTAATTCAATAATACAACTTCCTTTTAATAATATTATCAGGAATCATATTGAGGTTTACACTGTCAGACAAAGAGAAAAATTCTGCGCAGTACTCGGTTTAAAAGATTATTATTTCCCGATGATTGAAGATGTATTCGATTCTTATGGTCTTCCTGCAGAATTTAAATATCTGGCAGTAATTGAATCAGCTTTAAATCCAAATGCTGTTAACAGACGCTCCGGCGCAGCAGGAATGTGGCAGTTCATGTACAGTACCGGCCGCATGTACGGACTTACAATTAACTCCGTAGTTGATGAACGTAAGGATCCGGTAAAAGCAACCCATGCAGCCGCAAAATATATAAAAGATCTTTATGAGATATATAAAGACTGGGTACTGGTCATTGCTGCATATGACTGCGGACCCGGAAATGTGAATAAGGCAATAAAAAGATCCGGTAATAAAAAAGACTACTGGGATTTGTATTACAGACTACCCAGGGAAACACGCGGATATATTCCACAATATATCGCTGCAGTTTACGCAGTTAATTATTATGCAGAGCATAACCTGCAACCATTACCATTGAATATTCCGGTTGCTACTGACACTATTATGGTTAACAAAGATATTCATCTCGCACAGATATCAGCGGTAATGAATATCCCATTAGGGGAACTTCAGGCACTCAATCCTCAGTATAAAACAGGATTGGTTCCTGGCTCTTCAAAACCACAAACTCTGACTCTGCCAATGAACCATCTCGGCGATTTTATTGATTTGAATGACACTATAAGACGCTATAAATCAGATGTTTATTTACGCAAATCGACTCTTATTGCTGATCCCACCCGCTCTTCTTATATAACAACAAATATTAAAGGTAAAACCAAATTAATTTATACCGTCAAGGATGGAGATAACATTGGTTTCATCTCTGAATGGTACAAGGTTGGGCTATCAGATCTCAGAAACTGGAATAATATTTATCGGAACAATATTAGAGTTGGTCAGAAACTTGTTGTTTATGTAGATCCTGCAAAATCTGAGTTTTATTCGAAGATCAATACAATGGATCTTGGTGATAAACAGGCATTAATCGGAAAAACGGCAGTATCCAATTCCCAGCCTTTGGCAACAACCATAGGGCCTGGGGAAATTGATGGTGAATATATAACATATACAGTTCGCAGAGGTGATTCCATCTGGGATATTGTTAAGATGTTTGATAATGTGACTACAACACAGGTACTGGCATTAAATAATATATCTGATCCGAGCAAAATAAAGGTTGGGCAGAAGCTGAAGATCAAGAAAAAGAGCTGATTCTTTCTTAATATATGCGACCTTTAAGATCATTCCTGTTATTACTGATCTTCCTGGCCTGTTTTACCGGTCTTCATTATATAATTCATACAAATCAACTATTCCCTTCAATTGATGAATTTGTTCCATCAAGTCTTATAAGTAATTTATTACCAGGAAGTAATAATAATGACAGTATATTAAATAAACCGGCAGATTCTATTAAAATTAGTCCCCCGGACACCATCGGAGCATCCATTCCATCTCATGTCATTCCCGAAAATAAATCAGACAATCCACTGCAGAGATTTCTTGATTCTCTTAAATACTCCAGAGGACAGATAAGGATTCTGTATTATGGAGATTCACAGATAGAAGGCGATCGTGTTACTTCCTATCTGCGGCATACCTTAAGAAAGGGACGGGGGGGAACCGGCCCCGGATTATTTTTGCCTTTGATGCCGGTAATGTACACTAAATCATTGTGGATACGGTCGTCCTCAAACTGGAAGAGATACAATTATCTATCTTATAAAACAGGGGAAATATCACACAGGAACCTTGGTCCATTTATGGCAATTTGCCGGTATTTACCTGAAGGAGAAACAAGATCGGTGCCGGAAAAAGCATTCATAAGGATAAAACCATCAAATGTTGCAGACAGCTCATCTTCTGAATATGATATTCTACGGATATTTTATGGGAAAACAAACGGTACTGTAAATGTTGTAGTTAAGGCAAATAATAATGAATTATTTACCGATACACTAAAGAGGGGTCCGGATTTTAACGAGATAAGATGTCCTTTAAACAGAAAAAAAGATATCGAAATAGAATTCGAAGGGAAGGTAAGCCCCGATATCTATGGTATAAGTATAGAAAGTGAAACAGGTGTTGTTGTCGACAATATTTCCCAGCGGGGAAGTGCCGGACTGGAATTTACCATGGTGGACAGGGACAATCTCAGAGAGGCATATAAAAAACTATCGCCTGATCTGCTTATTCTGCACTATGGTCTGAACATTGTAAAAAATATAAGAGACGATTATTCTTATTATCAGAAAGGATTGGTCAGACAAATTGTACTGATCAGGAAGATTTCTCCTCTGACTCCGATACTAATTGTTGGAGTTACAGATATGGCAGCAAATGATGGAGATAGTATTAAATCGTACAAAAATATTCCAGCTATAATTGATGCTCAAAAACGAGCCGCAATCAAAGCTGGCGTAGTTTTCTGGAATTCTTACGGGGCGATGGGAGGGAAATCTTCAATTATCAGATGGGCAGGAAAAAAACCTCCATTGGCCCAGAAAGACTTCATTCATTTTACTTATACCGGAGCAGATACACTTTCAGACCTGCTTGTATCTTCCTTGTTCGTTGTCCGTGAGATTGATACTGCACGGAGTGCTTCAATTGATTTATTGAGAGCAAAAGTTCCTATTGCTCCTATGGTTATAATTGATGAGCCCAAAACAGGTACTGGAAAAGAAAGCCTTATTAAATCTCTGGCATTTTCCTTATTAAACTTTGATCCTGATAAACCGTTTATTTTTACCTCAGCAGCTTTCTGGATGTTCTTTCTGTTTGTGCTTGCAGGATATAGCCTTGTATATAAGAAATTGGTTATCAGGAATGTATACTTATTTTTAGTGAGTCTCTTCTTTTATTATAAAGCAGGTGGTCTGTTCTTGTTCATACTGATATTTGTAACGATAGTCGACTATAGCTGCGGTTTTTTGATCTTTAAATCGAAAAGAAGCACCGGAAGAAAATTCTTTGTACTCTTAAGTATAATCTCAAATCTTGGACTTCTTGGATATTTTAAATATACAAGTTTCATTATAAATACTCTAAATGAGATATTTGGTACCCGGTTCAGAGTTTTTGACCTGCTTTCAACTTTTTCAAATTCATTTCTTGGAACACATTTCGATATAAGCTATATAATACTTCCCGTCGGAATTTCCTTCTTTACATTTCAATCCCTCAGCTATACTATTGACGTTTACAGGAAAAAGATGGAACCTGTCAGAAACATTATTGATTTTGGTTTTTATGTCTCATTCTTTCCTCACCTTGTTGCGGGACCGATTGTCAGAGCATCTGTTTTTATTCCACAGATATATCAGGAGTTCAGGCTTTCGAAGCAGGAATTCAGCCATGCTCTTTTTATGATTTCAAAGGGGTTAATTAAAAAAATAGTAATCTCCAATTTCATAGCGCTTAATCTTGTTGACCGTGTATTTGATGCCCCTTCAATCTATTCGGGATTTGAGAATCTGCTGGCAATTTACGGATATGGATTGCAGATATACTGTGATTTTTCTGGATATACAGATATTGCTATAGGTGTCGCATTAATTCTTGGATTCAGGTTACCTGTAAACTTCAACTCACCCTACAAAGCTAAAAGTATAACTGATTTCTGGAAAAGGTGGCATATATCTCTGTCGCAATGGCTTCGCGACTATCTCTATATCTCATTAGGAGGAAACAGGAAGGGAAAGATTCGCACTTACTTCAACCTTATGATAACTATGTTGCTTGGCGGCTTATGGCATGGCGCTTCATTAAAGTTTGTTATCTGGGGGGGACTTCATGGCATTGGGTTGGTAATTAATAAGTTATGGAATTCAATCTTTAAAAGTCATTTAAGACCAACATGGATTGGACGATTATTTGCTGTCTTTATAACTTTTCAGTTCGTTAGTTTTTGCTGGATCTTCTTCAGAGCCCAGGATTTGGAGAACGTGAAGATTATGTTAAAACAGATATTTGAGAATTTTTCTCCTGGATCATATATGACTGTTCTTCCTGCATATAGCAGTGCATTATTATTGATGTTCGTGGCCTATATAATTCATTTTCTGCCTGAAAAGACCAAAGAGTCGTACAGGGGACTTTTCATAAAAATTCCTCTTGTTGCTCAGCTTGCTGTCATCATGGTGATAGCAATCCTTCTGTATCAGATGAGGACAACGGAGGTAATGCCATTTATATATTTCAGATTCTAAAACTTAAAGAGGCGAGCGGTATTCGGTGTGCGGTATGCGGGGCTTTGCAATTTGCAATTTGCATTTTTAAAGATAAGTATTCTGGTTTTTTTCTCCTTTCACAAACGGAGCAATAGCCCGGTTGTAAATGCCTTGTACATACGCAATGGCCATGCCGTAATTGGTAACAGGTACACCTGCTTTAATTGCAGGCTGAAGTCTGTTGTGAAGTTGTTTTCTGGTTATCATGCAGCCACCACACTGTATTACAAGAGAGTAGTCAGTTATAGGTCTGGACAAAGAATCAAGTCCAGCTACAACATCGTACTCAATCTTTTTACCTGTAAAACTGGTTATCCACCGGGGGATTTTAGTTCTTCCAATGTCATCACATGAGACATGATGTGTACATGATTCTAGAAGAAGTACCCTGTCTCCGTCTTTTAAATCAGATAATTTCGGAGTTCCTTTAAGATAATTATCAAAATCACCTTTAAACCGGGCGAGCAAAATACTGAAACTGGTCAGAGGAATGTCATGTGGTATGGATGCATCAGCTTTGACAAATACCTGCGAATCGGTAATAGCCAGAGCTGGCTTTATCCTGGTTTTTTTCAGAAAAGCATCAACCTCCCTTTCTTTTAAAACTATAGCAACAGCTTCATTGTCAAGAATATCTCTTATTGCCTGCATTTGAGGAAGGATAAGACGACCAGCTGGGGCTTCAATATCAATGGGTGTAATAAGAATTACAATATCGCCATACTTGATTAGGTCACCCAACAATGTAGGAGTATTATAGGAGTGTTCAGGTATTGTGTTCCGGATCAGGGTTATAAGCTCCTCATAATTTCGTTTATCGGCAGATGAAAATTCAAATAGCGGAATGCCAGTCAATTTGAGAACCTTATGTTGAAATTCAGCAGTTGGCTCCTGAATGTCAGATTTACTGTGTATTACAATATATGGAAGGTCGTGATCATTAAATTTCTTTATAAGTTCATCTTCATATTTCCCCCATGAATTATCAGTTACAACGAGAAGGGCCAGGTCGATGATTTCCAGTGTACCTACAGTCCGGTCAACTCTTTTCTGTCCAAGATCACCGGAGTCATCTATACCTGCAGTATCCACGAAGATAACCGGGCCAAAACCTGTGATTTCAAATGATTTTTTAACAGGGTCGGTGGTGGTTCCTGCATGATCAGATACTATGGCAATCTCCTGCCCTGCCAGGCAGTTTATCAGGCTGCTTTTGCCATTGTTACGACGGCCATAAATGCCTATATGAGGTTGTGATTCTCGTCCTTTGGAAGCCATTCTGTGGAATTTGCTGCAAAATTAGCAATTTTTAATGAGAGTACTTTCCTCTGTGAAACTCTGTGTTTTCTCTATGATCTCTGTGTCAGTTCTTTTTTGGTTACACAGAGGGCCACAGATGAGACACAGAGGACCACAGAGAATTATCTGCGCCCATCTGCGTAATCAGCGGGAAAATTAATTTATTTTCTCCCGCAGATAGCGCTGATTTTCGCAGATTTAATTCGGATTAGAGATCATCGAGCGAAAATCCTAGTTTTAAGAGATTTCCGGGTTCCAGAATTGACATAAGCTTTGTTTCATCAATCAATTTCAGAATCTTATTGGCTTCAAAGATGTTTATCTTTTTATCTTTCATCAGCCTGGCAAGTTCAGCTGCTTTGTGATATCCTATATGCGGGCTTAAAGCTGTGGTTACTGATGGACTCTTGATAACAGCTTCATAACCGACCGTTTCATTGATCAATAGTCCCGAGAATAAATTGTTCAGTAAGGTAATGTTACATGATATAAGCAGATTAATGCTTTCAATAAGGGCAGATCCGATAACAGGAATATAAGCATTCAGTTCGAGAGCGCCCTGTCCGCTTAGCGAGGAGATGAGAACATCGTTGGAATATATTTTATGAGCTGCAGATATGACGAATTCCGGTATTACAGGATTAATCTTTCCGGGCATAATAGAGCTTCCTATCTGACGGTCGGGTATTGAAATAGTTCTTTCACCGGCAATGTCTGATGCAAGAAGACGTAAGTCGGAAGACATCTTTTCGAGATTTACGGCATGGGCTTTTAAAGTTGCATGAATCTCAACCCACTTGTCCATATTAGATGTAGCATCAGAAAGATTTTCACTGTGTGCGAGAGAAAGCCCTGTAAGGTTGCGAAGTTCAGTGACAACTTCCATTATAAAAAAACGTGGAAGAGATAGCCCTGTACCGATAGCGCCACCACCCAGGTTAACCTGTTTGATTCTTTCAGAACATTTTGAAACCCTCCACCAGTCGCGTGAAAGGGCTTCATTATAGGCGCTGAAAAGTAATCCGAAGGAAGAGGGTACAGCCTCCTGCATCTGTGTATAACCTTGTCGAAGCTTTTCCCTGTTATTCTTCTCAAACTCCTCGACTTTCTGCCGGAGCAGATTGATTTTTTCTTCGAGAGTTTGTAGAAGTTTCATGACAGCTATGGTAAGAGCTGTCGGAATTACATCATTTGTCGACTGATAAATATTTGTATCTTCAAGAGGATCGATTATGTTGTATTCACCGCACTTATGTCCAAGGGCAAGCAGAGATGAATTGGTTATTATCTCATTGATATTCATATTAATACTTGTGCCGGCGCCTCCCTGGACTGCAGGAATGATAAACTGATTAAAGTGAATGCCCTCAGATACTTCTTTAGCAGCAGCACACAGTGCATCCAGAATATCATCATTGATTTTTAAAAAAGGCAGATTAATCCCAAGTTTGCTTTCAGCAGCTGTCCTGAATTTCCTATAGGTGTTGTAACAGGCTAATTTTGTTGTACCCACTGATTTGTACCATTCAGGCGGAAATGGTGAATTCCCTGGAAAGTTTTCTCTTGCTCTTACCGAATGAATACCATATAAAGCGCCATCTGGTATCTGTTTTTCACCTAAACTATCTTTTTCTATCCTATTCATCAGTATTTTTTTAACCACAAAGGAACACAAGGGTCATCACAAAGGTACACAAAGGACTTTTCTACAACCAAATTATTCTCAGTGTGAGAATTAGTCCCGCCTTGCGGGATTGGGGGGTAAAAAGCAACAGAGTTATACGTTACTTCCGGAAACAGGTTTTGCATAGGCAAGAACATCATTGCCGGTTATCTCAGCAGGGCAGAGGATGATAAGTCTTTCAAGAACATTTCTAAACTCTCTTATATTACCTGTCCATTGAATTTTCTGCAGTTCAAGTATTGCATCCTTTTTAACTATTTTTTTACTCATTCCGTATTCATTACAGATTAATGCGTTAAAGTACTCCGCAAGGATAGGGATATCATCTTCCCTTTCATTAAGAGTTGGAACATGAATAAGAATAACACTCAGCCTGTGGTACAGATCTTCACGGAATCCGTTAGTTTCGATCTCTTTTTTAATGTTCTTGTTTGTTGCTGTAATTATCCGTACATTAACATGAATATCTTTGTCAGAGCCAACTCTGCTGATTTTATTTTCCTGGAGAGCTCTNNGTTCCTCCGTTAGCCTGTTCAAATTTACCAATTCTCTGCTTGATTGCTGAAGTGAATGAACCTTTTTCGTGACCAAAAAGTTCGCTCTCAATAAGTTCTGAGGGGATAGCCGCACAATTGACCTCAATAAATGGACCTTTTGCCCTGCTGCTTTTTTCGTGTATCTGATGGGCAACCAGTTCTTTCCCTGTTCCATTTGCGCCTGTGATAAGCACTCTGGCTTCAGTAGGAGCAACTCTGTCGATCATACTTTTAACCTTTTCAATAGCCTCCGACTCGCCAACAATCTCATACATCCTGCTTACCTTGTTTTTAAGGACCTGAGTCTGAGTGATAAGTGTCGATTTATCCATTGCATTACGAATCGTAATGAGGAGCCTGTTAAGATCAAGTGGCTTTTCAAGAAAATCGTACGCTCCCTTTTTTATTGATTCAACTGCAGTATCTATATTGCCATGTCCCGAGATCATAATCACCGGTGTATCTGATGAAGTCTCCGATAATTTTCCTAGCACTTCGATACCATCCATCTTAGCCATTTTGATGTCACAGAGAACTATATCATATGAATTAGCGGAAAACATTTCAAGTCCTTTTGGTCCGTCTTCTGCCAGGTCAACTTCATATTTCTCATATTCCAGAACCTCTTTCAGGGTATTCCGGATTGCCCTTTCATCGTCTATGACAAGAATTTTAGACATTCTTTTCTTATAGATGCTACATTAAATTAGAAAAAGGCGTCTGGCGTCAGGCATCAGGCGTCGGGTATCCTATCGCCTCACGCCTGCTGCCTCTAGCCACTGTATCTCAGCCACTTCCACATTTCTTTCCATGAGGTTTTCTTTCCATACATGAGAATACCTGTTCTGTAGACTTTTGCTGCCATCCACACAAATGCACCAAAAGTTATCAGCATTAATACCATCGAAACTGCAATCTGCCAGTATGGAACGCCAAAGGGAATTCGTGCCATCATTACAATGGGGGAGGTGAGAGGGATCATTGAGCACCAGAATGAGAGTGGGCTTTCAGGATTTTGCATTGTGCCCATAGCCACCATCAATCCAAGAATTATAGGGATGGTTACAGGAAGCATAAACTGTTGAGTTTCTGTTTCGTTATCAACTGCGGAACCAATTGCAGCAAACACTGAAGCATACAGAAGATAGCCGGTAACAAAATAGAAAATAAAACAGATTATTATTAAACCCCATGGCTGGTTCATTGCACTGTCGAACATTTTGGAGAATTCGGCAAGCTGTGGTGACATTTCCTGAGTCTGGGTCGTTACGGCAACCTGTGGTTGATTGCCAGACATTAAATTCTGGGGCATCGATTTTGAGATTTCTGTAGTATTTGTTTTATGAAGTATTGTTGTTTTCAGAACCCCTACAATGGCAACTGTTAGAAAAATCCAGATCAGGAATTGCGTAAGGCCAACCAGTGCTATTCCAATTATTTTTCCCATCATTAGCTGTACCGGTTTAACTGAAGAGATAATAACCTCTACAACCCGGCTTGTTTTTTCCTCTATTACTCCTCTCATAACCTGCGCACCAAAAATGAAAACAAGCATATACATCAGGAAACCAAGTATGTAGGCTAGCGCCATCGCTATTCCCGTGCTTGTCCTTTTTTCTACTCCGGATTCATCCAGCTTTTTAGTCTGAACAGATACATTTGTCTCGACGTTTTTCATTATGTCATCAAGATTTTCAATCTTATACGCCAGCAACTTTTGTCGTTCAATTTCTTTTTTAAGGGAGTTTTCTATATGTTGAAGCAGGCCAATCGGTGGTTGTTTGCCTGAGATAAGATAAACAGCATTTGGAGTATTAATCAGTTCAGGAGAAATATACAGGATTCCATAATATCCCGACTTTTCAAAGGTTTTTTTGAGGTCCTCAACTTTAGTGTTTTCAAGGTAAACAAATTCGGCATCCTTTGTGTTTTTAATAACACCTTTAAAAAGATTGGAGTTATCTTCGACTACTGCAATCTTTTTAAATTCACCACTCTGGCTGGTCATAATGAGAGTAGGTACAATAATTATGGTTGCCATGAGAATCGGAGCAAGAATAGTCATTATTATGAATGACTTTTTTCTTACCCTGGTTACATATTCTCTTTTAATAATTACGGATATCTTATTCATAATAAGAAGGTTTCGATGTTAATTGCTGGTATTAATTACGGGTTTCAACTACTCTTATAAAGATCTCATTCATTGATGGCAGAGCGGGGTTAAAAGATATAATATTACCCGATTTCATAGCAGTTTGCAGGATTTCATTAGTATTGATTTCAGAGGTAGTCTTCAGCCTGAAAATACTTTTATTATTGTCTTTCTGCAGTTTCAGAATGCTATAATGACCATTCCCCTCAATTTTCACATCTCCGTCAAATACAAGATCATATTCGTTTGCAGCCCACTTACTTCGAATCTCGTTCACACTTCCTTCAAGAATGGTTTTTGCTTTATCGATTAAAGTGATATTATCACAAAGTTCTTCAACAGATTCCATGTTATGAGTTGAAAAAATAATTGTAGCTCCTCTTTCCCGAAGGAACAGGATTTCATTTTTAATAATTTTTGTATTAAGCGGATCAAATCCTGTAAATGGCTCATCAAAAATCAGAAGTTTAGGTTCGTGCAGTACCGTTGTAACAAACTGGACCTTCTGCTGCATCCCCTTTGAAAGTTCTTCAACTTTTTTGCCCCACCAGTCTATAATGTCAAGTTTTTTGAACCAGTATTTTAGTCTTTTCATTGCTTCAGCTTTTGAAAGTCCTTTGAGCTGTGCAAAATATAAAGCCTGTTCACCTACCTTCATTTTTTTATATAAGCCTCTCTCTTCAGGCAGATAGCCAATAAGCTGAACATCAGATGGTACCAGTTTTTTACCATTAAGAAAGAGCTCACCTGAATCTGGTCCTGTAATCTGATTTATGATCCTGATGAGAGTGGTTTTTCCGGCGCCATTTGGACCAAGAAGTCCATAAATGCATTGTTCCGGAACCGATATACTTACATTATCGAGAGCCAGCTGGTCGCCATATTGTTTTGTGACATTCTTTGCTTCAAAAAGTGCCATAAGAGATTAATTTTAANNCTTTTGTTCCCCCTCTCTACTTCGTAAAGAGGGGGAATTCATCAACATAAAATGCGCCGCAAATACAACTAATTTGTAATGGGGATGGAGATGGAGGTTAATACCTTTAATTCTGGAAACAAGACTAACAAAAAAAGTCACAACAACTTTTTAAAACCAGGAAATATTTAGTGATTTACGCCCCCTCTTTACGAAGTAGAGAGGGGGATAGGGGATGAGTTCATGAAGTTTAATAGTGGAAAAGAAGTCTTATTCGAAGTACCCTTTCATCCTGTCGAAAAAACCTTTATCGTTTTTGTCAGGATCGGGTGTAAAAGAGTCAGAGTCTTTAAACTTCTCAAAGATCTTTAACTCATCCTTATTAATGTTTTTTGGTATCCACACATTCACATTAACAAGCAGGTCGCCACGGCCATAACCGTTGACTTCCGGTAATCCTTTTCCCCGAAGGCGCAGGATCTTTCCGGGTTGAGTACCCGGCTCAATTTTTATTTTTACGTTATTGTCGACAGTAGGAACCTCAACGTGCGTACCCAGCACAGCATCAGGAATACTAATAAACAGGTTATAGATCAGATCGTTACCTTCTCTTATCAGTTCAGGATGTTCTTCTTCATCAATTACTACCAGCAAGTCGCCATTCACTCCACCTCTCCGCGGGGCATTACCTTTGCCTCCTACAGTCATCTGCATTCCCTTACCGACACCCGCTGGAATATTGATTTTTATTATCTCTTCCTTTTGCACAACCCCTTCGCCATAGCAAGTGGTACATTTTTTTGTGATAATTTTACCCTCGCCGCCACATGAAGGGCAGACGGATGTAGTTTGCATCTGACCAAGCAAGGTATTTGTAAGCCGGGTAACATGTCCCGAACCATGGCAGGTTGTACAGGTTGATAAACTTGAAGCATTTGCTGCTCCTGTACCTCCGCAAGAGTCGCATATATCGTATTTATTTACTTTGATTTTCTTTTCAGCTCCGACTGCGATTTCCTGGAGTGTGAGCTTAACCTTTACTCTGAGATTACTTCCCTTGTTCACTCTTCTTCCATGTCTTCCTCCTCCGAATCCGCCAAATCCTCCAAATGCATCCCCGAAAATGTCGCCAAAAGATGAGAAAATATCATCCATAGTCATCCCCTGACCTGAGAAACCGCCCCCATTACTACCCATTCCGGCATGGCCATAACGGTCGTATCGGGATTTTTTTTCAGCATTGCTTAAAACTTCATAAGCCTCTGCGGCCTCTTTGAAGTTCTCTTCTGATTTTTTGTCACCAGGATTCTTGTCAGGATGATACTTAATCGCCTGTTTCCTGTATGCTTTCTTAATCTCATCTTTTGTGGCCTCTTTCGATACTCCGAGCACTTCATAATAATCTCTCTTTCCCATCCCTTTTTGATTTTTATTTTATTCAGCCACTTTCTTTTAGTTATATTAATACATTATTCCCCAACTATCACTTTAGCAAACCTTAAAACTTTATCCTGCAAATAATAACCCTTCAGCACCACATCTACCACTTTCCCTTTTTTGTCTTCTTCCTGTATCGGAACTTTTGCAACAGCTTCATGAAGATCTACATTAAAATTGGTATTAAGCGATTCAATTTCTTTTATTCCATTCTGTTTAAGAAAGTCGCTAAACTTCATATACATGATATCAATTCCATCTTTCAACGCAGTGCAATCTGTCGTTGAATCCATATGTTTAAGGGCTCTTTCAAAATCATCCATTATTGGAAGGAAACTAAGAAGCAGGTTTTCACCGGCATATTTTGATAATTCGATTTTTTCACGCAATGTTCTTTTCCTGTAGTTGTCAAATTCAGCCGAAAGACGTAAGTACTTATCCTGCATCTCTGCCAGTTTTTCATCAATAACTCTTACATCAGCGAGCACTTTGTCAGGAGATGTTACATCTCCGTTCAAACTATCAGATACCTGTTCTGATGATACACCGGGAAGGTATTCTACTGATTCCGCTCCGTTATTTTCCCTGGCATTGGTAGTGTTTTCTATGTTTTCAGTTGATCTGTTACTATTATTAAGTCTTGCATTCTCGTGGTTTTTCATCTTTTTTTTCATCATCAAACACTGTATTTCAAGTTTATATCATTATTTAACAAATTGCCTGCCAACCTATAGAAGTTGACAATTTGGCAGGGATGGAACGGTACAAAGGTACAACAGTGCAGTAGCAAAAAGTTATAAATACTTGAATTTAGCTTTTTAATTAGCCGTTGCACCCTTGCGCCTTTGCGCCATAAGGTTATGATATTCGTTGGATATCCGCCCCCAGTGCATTCAACCGTTGATCAATATTCTGATAACCCCGGTCGATTTGTTCAATATTATGGATAACACTTTTACCGTCTGCAGAAAGAGCTGCAATCAACAGAGCCACACCTGCTCTTATATCCGGGGAAGACATAATTGTACCTTTTAGCTTTATCATTTTGTCCTGACCTATTACAGTAGCCCTGTGCGGATCACAGAGAATTATCTGGGCTCCCATATCAATCAGTTTATCAACAAAGAAGAGACGGCTTTCAAACATTTTCTGATGGATAAGAACTGCGCCTTTTGCCTGGGTTGCAGTGACGAGAAAAACACTAAGTAAATCGGGAGTCAGTCCTGGCCAGATAGCATCCGATATGGTCATTATGGAACCATCCAGAAAAGTCTCTATTTCATAATGTTTCTGAGCTGGTATAAAAATATCATCGCCTTTTCTCTCAAAGTTAATACCCAATCGCCGGAAAGAATCAGGTATAATACCAAGGTTTTCGAAGGATGTATTTTTAATAGTTATCTCTGATTCTGTAATAGCGGCCATACCGATAAAGGATCCGATTTCAATCATATCGGGAAGGATAGTATGTGTACATCCGCCCAGACTTGTGACTCCGTCAATATATAGGAGATTTGAACCTATACCTTTGATTTTTGCACCCATTGAAACAAGCATTTTGCAGAGCTGCTGAATGTATGGTTCACATGCTGCATTATATATTGTCGTCAGGCCCTTTGCAAGAACGGCGGCCATAATTATATTGGCAGTACCCGTAACAGAAGCCTCATCCAGGTGCATATAGGTACCTCTTAATGAAGGTGCTTCAACTTTAAAAAACGGATCGGAGGAGTCAAATTCAAATCTTGCTCCAAGTTTCTGGAATCCCGTGAAATGTGTATCGACTCTGCGCCTTCCGATTTTATCACCTCCCGGCTTAGGAATAAAAGCTTTGCCAAATCGTGCAAGAAGAGGTCCGACTATCATTATTGATCCTCTTAAACTTGAGCTTTGTGCCCTGAATTCGCTTGTCTGGAGATAATCGAGATCAATATTAACAGCTTCGAAACTTGCGACTGAATCAGTTTCTCTTATTACCTTAACGCCCATAGAGATGATAAGCTCTATCAGCCTGTTTACGTCGCTGATATCGGGAATATTCCTTATAGTAATTTTTTCAGAAGTAAGGAGAACTGCACAGATTACCTGCAAAGCTTCATTTTTGGCTCCCTGCGGTGTAATTTCTCCCTTTAGCGGCTTACCTCCATGAACAATAAAAGTACCCATTAATGACGGCTGTGCCCTTTTTTCTTAACGAAATTCTTATTCTGTGGTTTACCGTGAGGTTTTCCAACAGGCTTTCTTTTGACTGGCGGAATCAATTCCCTGACTTCAAGAATTCTTACCCCCTCAGTCATTTGCAATTTTCCTTTAGATAATAATTTCATGTCTTTAATTATCACCTCGTCAGCTACCTGTCCTCTGTTCCAGATGATATATGATTTTTTCATCTGATTGACAATCAGTGTAGTAAGGTACTCTTTTTTATCTCCTTCTTCCAGTTCACAGGCAGCATTGATCATGAGTTCGATAATACGGCCATAGTGAAGAAACCTTATATCTCCCTGTTTGTAAGGTACCTGTTTTGGTTTTTCAACAAACTTCGACGGCTCTGGAACAATATATGGTGAATCAATATCCAGTTCAAAGCTTGCAATAAGGGCCAGATGATCCCATAATTTATGTTTAAAATCGCCGACATCACGAAGTTGAGGATTCAGGTTGCCCATTATCGAAATTATGGTCTTAGCAGCACGGTTTCTCTCAGCCCTGTCCTCGATGGTCTTGATATGATCGACCATCTTCTGAACATTTCTTCCATATTCAGGCAATGCCATCCTTTTCCTCTGAGTGTTATAATCGTAATTCATTGTGATCATTTTATTTTATGCAAATCTAGCAATTTATAGCGAATTCACGATAGTATGCTGACATGTAAAATAGTAAAGTAATATTCATCATAAAATTTTAAATCAACATTATCTTTTTCATTATATACCTTACTACCTTTGAACACTAACCTGCAACTTAAACGAAACAATGAAAATCGTATTAAACATTTCTATTTTTCTGATGACCTGGTTTACTCTTGCCGGTAAGGATGGTTATAAGCGAAATCCTTTTATTGACATAATTCATTATGGATTTTCAATTTCTATAAGTGATACAAATAATATCATTTACGGACATGCAGAAATAGATGTGAACTTTACCGGACCTGTCAAAACTCTTGAATTTGATCTGAAAAATAAGGGAACAGAAGAAAAGGGCATGACAGTACAAAATGTAACTTTTGATAAAGGATCACTAAAATGGAATCATAGTGGCGATAGAATTATGATAACTTTGAATGACTCAGTAAAAGCAGGATCACAGGGAATTTTCATTATTGAGTATTCAGGAGAACCTGTTGATGGGTTGATAATATCAAAGAATAAATATGGGGACCGTACTTTTTTTGCAGATAACTGGCCTGACAGAGCACGTAATTGGATCCCATGCGTTGATCATCCATATGACAAAGCAACAGTAGATTTTATCATTACTTCTCCCGATCATTACGAAGTTGTGGGAAGTGGATATCTTGTAGAANNAGAGTTGTATGCCTAAACATACAAAACTTACACACTGGAGAGAAGATGTGCCACTTGCCACTAAAGTCATGGCTGTTGGGGTTGCTCCCTTCGCTACCAGATTAGAAGGTAATGTTGACGGAACACCCGTATGGAGCTGGGTTTTCACCGAAAACAGGAAAGAGGGATTTCATGACTATTCAGTCGGATTAAAGCCTCTTGAGTTTTATAGCCGGTTAATAGGACCTTATCCCTACGAAAAACTTGCAAATGTTCAATCCAAAACGATCTTTGGAGGGCTGGAGAACGCGAGCTGTATATTTTACTCCGAAAATTCTGTTACTGGGAAAGGTAATGCCGAAAATCTTATGGCCCATGAAATTGCTCATCAGTGGTTTGGAAATTCTGTTTCTGAAAATGATTGGCACCATATCTGGTTGAGTGAAGGATTTGCAACGTATCTCACAGCTGTTTACCAGGAGAAAACTTATGGGAAAGAAAAGTTTGATGAGGTCATGAAATCAGCTCGCAATCAGGTTCTTGGATTTTCTTCTGGATCGCCCAAACCGGTGGTCGATACAACAGTTACAGATCTGATGAAATTGCTAAATCCCAACTCATACCAAAAAGGAGCCTGGGTACTTCATATGTTAAGACGTGAACTGGGAGATGATCTGTTCTGGAAAGGAATGAGATTATATTATGAAAGTTTCAGAAATAAAAATGCTCTCACAAATGATCTTCAGAAAATTATGGAAAGGGTAAGTAAAAAAGATCTCGGGAAATTTTTTAATCAATGGCTTTTTGTCGCCGGTCAGCCCGATTTAAAGATCACTACCGGACCAGGTGAAACAAAAGGAGACACAGATCTGATAATTGAGCAGACACAGGATTATCTTTTCAGCTTTGATATTGAACTTCAGATAAAAGATTTAAACGGGTCGTTTATCATCAAAATCCCCGTTTCGGACAGAATTACAATAAAGACTCTCAATTCCCGGAGTATTTTAGAGATAAAAGCAGATCCAAATATTAATCTGTTGTTCAGAATAGATCATGATAAGTGGTTCACAGGGTACAAAAACGAAAATAAGGAATAACACCAATGGTGTTGTTTTAATTGACTTTCCTAATTACTTAATAACCAATAGATTCCGTTAAAAACATACTCCTTAATTTCGATGTTTTGTTCATTAAAAAGTTTTCTAGAATCGCTGATGAATTTTTTCATATGGAGGTAGGCTACAGGTTTGTCGAAAAAATCAGGCTTGTTTTCAAACTCGGAACAGGGTAGGATAAAGAATTTTTTTCTGTATTTCTCAATAGGAGTATAAACCCATGTAAGGTAATATCCTGCATTTGAAATGCTATATTTTTCACCTATTCTTGTAAGCTCAATTCTTACCATTGACCCTCCATCGGTTTTCGGTTTTCTCTGGTTCGATACGAAATTACCCAGAGAGTAGATCACCACATCATTATTTCCTGTTACATTGTTTTTTGTTCTGACCATTTTCTGCAAAACATGCGGGTGGGAACCTATTACCATATCTACTCCAATTGACTGGAAATACTCTGCAAGATCAGTCTGGGTTTTTGAAGGAATAGTATCATATTCTGTTCCCCAGTGCAAAAAGAGGATTATAATATCTGCATTTTTATCTTTTGCTTCATTAATATCTCTGGTAATCAATTCTTTATCAAGCATATTGACAATTACAGGCTCGGGAACAATTATTCCGTTTGTACTAAAAGTGTAATTCAGAAGAGCTATGGATGTCCCATTTTTGTGAATCATCAATGGAGTTAGACTATCACGGCATGATGAATTGAGAAAAGTTCCTGTGTGTGGAATTCCGATACTGTCAAGTTTATTGATAGTACTTATTATGCCCTTCTTTCCCCTGTCAGCTGCATGGTTATTCGCTGTGACAAGATAATCAATACCGGCATTTTTACAGGCTACGGCAAGATCAACGGGGGAACTGAACTGTGGATACCCGGTGTACGGGGGACCGCCAAGTGTTACCTCAAAATTAGCAATTGCAATATCGGCACCGGTAATAACAGGCTTTATGTATTGGAAAACATCATCGTAATTATATAAATGTGTCTCCCTGTTCTCTGCTGACCATATCTGCTCGTCATGACCCATGATGTCTCCAATAAAAAGAAGAGAAATTTTGTCTCCGGAGGTTTGCTGACTCTGGCTTTTTGCTGAAAGAAAGACAAAAATAAAAAGTGATAGCAGCAGTGTAGATTTGAGATTAAATGATATTCGATTCATAAGTCCTATCTTCAAGTTGTAGATTATCAGAACATAGTTCCAAAGCTGTCGTTGGTTGGTTCAAAGATACATCAAAACATTCAGGGTTTTTTCCAGCTCAAATACAACTTATCTATCTAATGTTTTGAGATCATTTCTGAATGAGATTGGTTTGTCAGATGCAAACATTCATTTTGTACATTTACGAATAAGTGTTTTATTTGAATCCCCGAGAGCGCATTCTTCTTTGCTTGCTGCGGAGTCAGCGAGCATTAAGAATTTACCTTAGGGGATCGAAGATTCTTCGTAGCTTGCTGCGAAGAGCTTCAATCCGCATTTTCCCTATAAATAAGACAGGAGGAATTGACTAAGAAAAATCAAATGCAAAAGATTAGAAACAAAATAAGGATCAGTGTCTGGAGAAAGATAATTTTGATTTCATGGCCTTTTTTGCTTGCTGTGCTTGTTTTTCTAAGCGTACAATTTGCAATCAGAAACCCTGAATTTGTGGAACATTATTATTCGAAAAGACTCTATCCATCTTTTGCAAAGTTCTTCTCCTCATTTAGTAACCTGATTCCGTTTTCTTTATGGGATGTCTTTTGGGTATTGATAATATTTTTGATAATTAGCGGATTAGTGCTGATTGCAGTAAAAAAAATAGAACCTCGCTGGTTTATCATACGGACTCTTCAGTTACTGGCATTACTTTATTCATTATTTTACATTGGATGGGGCTATAATTACTTCAGACCAAAGATTGAGAAAAGAATTGGATGGGAGAGCATAAAACCTGATGAACTTATTTTTCGGTCAATCCTCGATTCAGTTATTACATACGCCAACCGCGACTACACAGTTATTTCATCTTCTGATTACTCAAAGATTGATAGTCTTGTTGAGGAATCTTACCGAATGAACAGCATCGGATTAGGCATCGATTTTCCAAACGGTACCAGGCGACCAAAAACCATGATTTTCAGTTCATTTTATGGAAAATTAGGCGTGAGCGGCTATTTCGGACCATTTTTTAACGAGATTCATGTAAATTCATATCTGCTTCCGATGGATTATCCTTTTGTTCTTGCCCATGAGAAAGCACATCAGTTTGGAGTTACAAGCGAAGCCGAGGCTAATTTTGTTGCATTTATAATTTGTGTAAAATCAGAAGATCTGCGGCTGAAATATTCAGGATATCAGTCTTTGCTTTTCTATTTTCTTAAGGATGCATCTCAGATGAACGATTATAAGGGATATTTAAATAAAGTCGATAAAAATGTTATAGCTGATTTACGATTCAGACAGAAATATTACCATAACCTGGAGAACAAGAAATTTTCGGACATGCAAACAGCAGCGAATGATGTTTACTTAAAAGCTAATAAGATTGAAAAAGGAGTTAAAAATTACGATCAGGTTGTCTCTCTGGTAATAAACTGGTACTTTAATACTAACCGAAACAAAGAATAAACCTGAAAAGGTTTACAAAACTATCTCTTAAAAATTATTCCTGATAAGCCGGTCTTAAAATCTTAATAATTATTAACTTTGCCCACTTTATTTTAAGAATACCTGTTGAAAATGCAGGGCCTGTTCATGAGAGCAAAAGAACATCATATTGATATTAAAAAACTGTCTTTTACAGGTCTGATAATTACTCTTGGGGTAGTTTATGGCGATTTAGGTACAAGCCCTCTATATACAATGAGGGCAATTCTTCTTGCCGGGAAAGACAATATTAATGAACTGTTAATTTACGGATCTTTGTCATGCATATTCTGGACGCTTACACTTCAGACCACAATTAAATATGTCCTGATTACTCTTCGGGCAGATAATAATGGGGAAGGAGGAATTTTTGCTCTTTTTGCACTTATCAAAAAAAAATCGAGTTGGGCAGCCATTCTTACCATGGCCGGCGGAGCTGCGCTGCTTGCAGATGGAGTTATAACGCCTTCAATTACAGTTACTTCGGCGATTGAAGGGCTAAAGCTTTTCAACAACAACATTCCGGTAATTCCAATTGTTCTGATCATTTTCGGAGCATTATTTTTTATTCAGCAGTTTGGTACCAATTTTGTCGGAGGCTCATTTGGTCCGATAATGGTTGTGTGGTTTTCGATGCTGGGGATATTTGGATTTTCACAACTCATTCATTATCCTGACATACTTCGGGCTGTCAATCCGGCATTTGCAGTAAAATTCCTGAGTGATTATCCCGGAGGATTTATTCTCCTGGGCGCTGTTTTTCTTTGTACAACAGGAGCTGAAGCTCTCTATTCAGATCTTGGTCACTGCGGAAGAGCAAACATAAGAGTTTCATGGATTTTTGTAAAGATAACTTTGTTGCTGAACTATTTCGGACAGGGAGCATGGTTAATGATGCACAATGTATCCGGCATTGATTTAAATCCCTTTTACTCAATTATGCCACAGTGGTTCCTTCTGCCGGGGATATTAATTTCTACAGCTGCAGCTATTATTGCAAGCCAGGCACTGATTAGCGGATCATATACTCTTCTCAGTGAGGCTGTTTCTCTTAATTTTTGGCCCAAGATCAGGATATTGCATCCTACTTTTATACAGGGTCAGGTCTATCTGCCATTTGTAAACTGGTTCCTTTGGATCACCTGCAGTCTGGTCGTATTCTTCTTTAAAGAGTCAGCAAACATGGAGGCTGCGTATGGGTTAGCAATCACCATTACTATGATAATGACGACTTTTTTGCTATCGTATTATTCATATCAGAGAGGATGGAACCACAGGCTGGTATTATTAATGCTGACTGTATATCTTACAATTGAAGGAAGTTTTTTAGTTGCTAACCTTCACAAATTTAAATATGGAGGATGGTTCACGCTACTGCTGGCATCCCTCTATTTTATCATAATGTATGGATGGTATTTCGGGAGGAAATTGAAGAACAGGTATGTAACATTTACGGATCTCTACAAATATATTGACCTTTTTAAGGACTTATCGAAAGATAATTCAGTTCCTAAAACGGCAACAAACCTGGTTTATATAATAAAAGCTAACAGGCCCGATCAGGTTGAATCGAAAGTGATTTATTCTATTTTCCAGAAGCAGCCAAAACGTGCCGATACTTACTGGTTCATTCATGTGGACAGGATTGATGAACCTGACAGGATTGATTATCAGGTTAATCAAATAATCCCGGGAGTCTTAATAAGAGTGGACTTCCATATCGGATTCAAGGTCGAGCCAAAGATCAACCATTATTTCAAGGAGGTACTGGAAGATATGACAGCAACAGGAGAAATAAAACTTGAAAGTACTTTTGATTCATTGAAAAAACATTCAATGCATGCCGATTTTAAATATATTCTCATCGATAGGATAATGCCAAACGATTATAAACTTTCCGGCATTGAAAATGTTACCCTGGGACTTCACCGTTTATCAAGGCTTCTGTGTATTTCCGATGTAAGAGCTTTGCAGCTTGATTCAGCAAACACAATAGAGGAACAGGTTCCTATTACTATTGATCAACCTGTCGAGACTAGAATAAGCCGGTTAAATTGAATCAGGTACCAAGAAATATCTCCTCCGAATTCAACAGCAAGTCCACGTACTGTGCTCTTTTATAAACAAACGGATTACTTGTGAGCCTGTTGTTAGATAATTTGCCTCTGAACTCATCCAGGCTCTTATAGTTTTTAATATCCATCCATTCCTCCAATTCTCTTCTGATATTATTTAACTGCATAATGCCATTTTTATACACAGTACTCACGACCTGTACACATGTTGCTCCCGACAATAATAACTTAATAACATCTTCACCGCTAAAGATCCCATAACTGCTGCATATATCAGCCTTAATGTTATCAAATAACAGCCCTGCGTATCTCAACGATTGCTTATAGTCACCTGTATTACTCAAATGTGACGATTTAATATGTTTTTCAGTAATAACATTTATATCGGGCTGGAAAAAGGAATTAAAGAGAACAAAAGCATCTGCGCCGGCCTTGTCAAGTTTTTTAATAAAATTCAGAATATTTGAATAATCGGGACTTAACTTTACACTAATCGGGATTGAAATATTTTGTCTGATCTCTTTCAGAGTATTAATCTGAGCGTCTTCGATCTCTTTGGCATTCTTTTTAAAATCCATAGGAATCTGGTAAAAATTAAGTTCAATTCCATCGACACCAGTTTCTTCAATAAGTCTGGCATATTTGAACCATGTATCATTGTTAATTGCATTAAGACTTGCTATCAGCGGAATTGATAAGCTCTCTTTTGCCTTCCTGAGATTCATAAGATGTTCATCAGGACCTGCGTGCTCAATATTCGGATGAATCTGAACCATTTCTGCATTGAGATCATTGAATTCGGTTAATCTTTCATCCAGCTGTAATCTCTCAAGTTGAATTTGCTCCTCGAAAAGCGATCTGTAAATAATTGCTCCGGCTCCAAGTTCTTCAGCTTTCTTAAGATTATCCAGGTCCGTTACCAGATTGGAAGCGCCCAAAATAATGGGGTTATTCAGTTCGATCCCCATGTAACTTGTTTTGAGTTTATTCATGAGTGCAATTTTATAAGTATCATTCTACGTAGTCCTCTTCAAGATCATTATGATCATCTCCACCTAAGCTGTAATAGTTATTCTCTTCATCTTCACTTCCTGTAATTTCAAGCTCGTTATCCGGTTCTGACCCTGGAATATCCAGATCGCTTCCGGATATATCATCATCAAAATCCTTTTCATTATTTTTTCCTGTCTTATAATTGACAACAGGTATTTTGGCATTGGAAGGATCTTCCGGATCTATCTTTCTGTCTTTTTGGTATTTATCATAAATATCTTCTTCGGGAGGGTATGGTGGATATCCTTCAAGATTTTCATTCTCCGGATTATCATCTTTCTGCCGATATATGTTGCTTTTTTTTTCTTTCATATTGTTTCCCGGTCATAAGATGCACCATAGGTTCATCTTTTAATTAAATTGTTTCCAGAAAAAAAACTCCGGAACAACTCATTTCAAGGTTTAAGATTAAACAAACTCATATCTTTCATTGTTCATTATTATTATTTATTATTTAACAGCAAAGAATTCTAAAAACCGATACAACAGTTGGGATTATTTTTATGAATTGCTTTTCTATAATTGAATAATTTTATACCTGATGAGCCTGACATTATTTCTTCATTTTCGATTTAATTTCTTATAAGCNNGTACAAGATATTACTTTCTGGCCTTTTATTGTTTTCGCGTTTATAGTAATTTCTCTGATCGGAATAATGATAGGTCTTTCCTGGGTCCTTGGAGAGAAGCATAAGGAGAAAACCACGGATGAACCTTATGAGTCAGGGATACCTCCGACCGGGGATGCGCGACTTCGATTTTCTTCTGGTTTTTATATCATAGCAATGTTCTTTGTAATTTTCGATCTTGACGCTGCATTTATCATGCTGTGGGCGGTCTCTTTCCGTGAACTCGGACTTGCCGGTTATATAGGAATATTGATATTCATAGGACTGCTTGTGGTACTATTGATTTATGAACTCAGTATCGGAGCTCTTGACTTTGGACCAAACGGAAAGAAAATACTGCAATATAAAAACAGGATTAAAGAATAACTCTGATGATAAAATCCAATGACAGATACCCCGGACAGGGAATGGGAATTAACGATGAGGCTATTCGCAGATCGGTATTGCTGGGCAAACTTGATGATATGATTTCCTGGGGAAGAAAGAACTCAACCTGGCCATTTGGTTTTGGCCTTTCGTGCTGTTTTGTTGAAATGGCTACTGCCCTTACCAGCCGGTATGATATTGCACGGTTTGGAGCAGAGGTGATTCGTAATACCCCGCGTGAATCAGATGTTATGGTTATTGCAGGTACTGTGTTCCTTAAGATGGCTCCGATAATACAAAGGTTGTATGAACAGATGATGGCTCCAAGATGGATCATATCAATGGGATCGTGTGCAAATTCTGGCGGCATGTACGATATCTACAGTGTCGTTCAGGGGGTTGACAAGTTTTTGCCTGTTGATGTTTATGTTTCCGGCTGTCCTCCGCGTCCTGATGCGTTTCTTGAAGGATTGCTTTTACTCCGGGAATCAATTGGAAAAGAGGAGCGTCCGTTCAGCTGGGTTATCGGACCTCAGGGAATTCATAAACCTGAGAAGATTTCTATGAGGGATAAAAAAATGGCAGAAAGATCAAAGATGACTACTATACGACCGATGAATGAAATCTAAAGCCTCTTTAATTATTGCAATAAACTGATGAGCCTGAACGATCACGATATAATTTCTGAAATAAGATCAAAGTTTAGTGAGAGTATCATTGTGTATCAACAGCAAACCAAAGATGCCACTCCGACCATATGGACAGAGAGGATTAATCTGGTTCCGGTTTTAAAACATTTTAAAAATGAAATCACTCTTCCTTTTAAGATGCTTTACGATCTGACCTGTATCGATGAAAGGACACGAACCAAACGCGATGGTCAGCCCGCCAGTGATTTCTCCGTTGTCTATCATCTAACCTCCTTTGAGAGGAATCAGGATGTCAGGATAAAGGTGGCTCTGAAAAACGATGATTTAAATATCCCAAGCATAACAACCATATGGGAATCAGCAAACTGGTATGAACGTGAAGTATTTGATATGTTTGGCATTAATTTCACAGGTCATCCATGTCTGAGAAGAATTCTTATGCCAGAGACCTGGAAAGGACATCCCCTGAGGAAAGAACACCACGCAAGAGCTACGGAACTGGATCCTTTTGTTCTGACAGACAGTATTCGGGATGAAGAGGATGCAAATCTTAAGTTCAATCCTGAAGAATACGGGCTCAACACAAAGAGCGAAGATAGTGATTTCATGTTTCTAAATATCGGACCTCAGCATCCTGGTACACATGGTCTGCTGAGACTAATAGTTCAACTGAACGGGGAAGATATTGTAAACATAATTCCTGATATAGGGTATCATCACCGCGGAGCTGAAAAAATGGGAGAAAGACAATCGTGGCATACTTTTATTCCCTACACCGATCGTATAGATTACCTTGGGGGTGTTATGAATAATCTGGCTTACCTTCTCTCTGTTGAAAAACTGGCCGGCATTGAACTGCCCGACAGGGCGCAGGTGATCCGTATAATGATGAGCGAACTTTTCCGGATTGCCAGCCATCTGGTCTGGTTAGGGACATTCGCTCAGGATATGGGTCAGATGTCACCCGTATTTTACGCATTCAATGACCGGGAACGAATCTTCGATATAGTTTCCGCAATCACCGGTGCCCGAATGCATCCATCATGGTTCAGAATTGGCGGTGTTGCTCATGATTTGCCGGATGGTTGGGATAAGATAATGCAGGTTTTTGTCAATTATTTGCCAAAGAGACTTAAAGAATTTGACAGCATTGTTATTAGGAACAGAATTTTTAAATCACGAACAATAGGTATTGGGGTGTATACCACTCAGGAGGCCATAGAGTGGGGAATTACCGGTTCAGGACTCAGGGCTACAGGCTATGACTGGGATTACCGGAAGAAAAGGCCTTACTCGGGCATTGAGAAATTTGAATTTGATATCCCTTTGGGGAAAAATGGTGACTGTTACGACAGGGCTCTTGTTCGCATGGAAGAGATGCGTCAGAGCCTGAGAATTATTCAGCAGTGTATAAATAACATGCCTACGGGTCATTACATGTCAGATCATCCTCTTGCTATTCCGCCAAGAAAAGATAAAACCATGACAGATATAGAAACGCTTATTACTCATTTTGTTGGCGTTTCCTGGGGTCCTGTGATACCCGCAGGAGAGGCAATGGTCCCAATTGAAGCAGCTAAGGGAAGCAATGGATATTATCTTATAAGTGATGGGAGCTCATCCTCATACCGTTCGAGAATACGAACCCCGTCGTTTCCGCATATGCAGATGTTGCCATTTATCACCAAAGGATACACAATACCTGATCTGCTGGCAATTCTGGGCGCTATGGATTATGTTTTAGCTGATCTTGACCGTTAAGGAGAAAGGGAAAAGTAATAAGATATAAATAGAATGACAAAAGATTGCTTCGCTTCGCTCGCAATGACCGCACAATTAATCAGGTTCTGATTTTAAAGAGAATTGAAAACGCGAAAGGTGGAACGAGAAACAAGTAACCAACAACCAGAAACTAGCAACAAAATTAACAATGCTGACTGAAGAGGAAAAAAAGGAGATACAGAAAGAGGTTAAACAATATCCATACCCTGCAGTGGCGTGTATCGATGCATTAAAGATCGTTCAGCAGCATCGCGGATGGATATCAGATGAGTCTGTGAAGGATATTGCCCAGGTGTTGAGAATCTCCAGTGAAGAGGTAGATAGTGTTGCGACATTTTATAGCAGGATCTACCGTAAACCTGTCGGCAGAAATGTAATACTTATCTGCGACAGTGTAAGTTGCATGATAATGGGATATGAATCGCTTTACCAGTACATATCAAAAAAACTTGGTATCAGCTTTGGAGGTACATCATCCGACAGACGGTTCACGCTTCTCCCAATCTCATGTCTTGGTGATTGTGATAATGCACCTGTAATGATTATCAACAATGATCACTTCAACAGGCTGACCATAGAAAAGATAGATGAATTACTTGAGCATTATAAATAGTAGGAAATGGAAAGGCCTCTGACCAAATATATTACCCCTGGCTCTATTGCTTATAATCTGGAAGATTACAAAAAGGTTGGTGGCTATGCCGGTCTAAAGAAAGCGATGAAAAATATGACACCGGCTGAAGTGACTAGCCTCGTAAAAGGTTCAAATTTACTCGGAAGAGGTGGCGCTGGTTTTCCCACTGGTGTAAAGTGGAGCCTTGTACCGATGAATGGCGACGATTCCAAACCAAAGTATCTTATATGTAATGCAGATGAAATGGAACCTGGCACCTTCAAAGACAGATATCTTCTGGAAGGTAATCCACATCAGCTCATTGAAGGAATGATTATTTCGGCTTATGCTATACGGGCTGAAAAAGCATATATTTTTCTACGCTGGGCTTATAAGAAAGCAGAGGCTGGTCTTCGAACTGCAATCAATGAAGCTTATAAAGCAGGTTATCTTGGTAAAAATATTCTTGGATCGGGCTTTAACCTTGAATTACATGTACACTCAAGCGCCGGAAGGTATATCTGTGGAGAAGAGACCGCGTTGCTTAATTCTCTTGAAGGGAAGAGGGCATTACCACGCACCAAACCACCATTCCCGGCTGTCAGCGGTCTGTTTGGCAGACCAACTGTTGTAAATAATGTTGAAACCCTTTCCTGGATTTCACATATTGTGGAGAATGGTGCCGATTGGTTTAAAGGACTGAGCCTTACAGGCACTGGTGGTACAAAACTTTATGGAGTTAGTGGCAAAGTGAAAAATCCCGGGATATGGGAACTACCGCTGGGAATAACCATGAGGGAACTTCTTGAGGAGCATGCGGGGGGAATGGCAACTGGACACAAATTCAGAGGTGCATTGCCGGGTGGAGCCTCTACGGACTTTCTTATTGAAGAACATCTCGATGTTAAAATGGATTTTACAACTGTGGCCGCTGCAGGCAGTAGACTAGGAACCGGTACAATGATTGTACTTGACGATAAAACATGTCCGGTGGCATTTGTGCATAATGTCGAAAGATTCTTTGCTCTTGAAAGTTGCGGTTGGTGTACACCATGCCGCGAAGGTCTTCCCTGGGTTGAAAAGATGCTTGCTTCAATTGAAGAAGGCACAGGTAAAATGGAATACCTTGATCTTCTTAAATTTAATGCAAAATATATGGGTCCGGGTAATACATTCTGTGCTCATGCTCCGGGTGCTGCAGAACCTTTGCAGAGCGGGCTGAAATATTTTTATGATGATTTTGTAGAGCATATTACTGGTAAAAAATGTCCCTGGAAGTAGCTATGGTAAAGATCAGTATAGAAGGGAAATATTATGAGGCAAAACCCGAGAAGAATCTTCTTGAGACCTGTCTTTCACTTGGAATAGATATCCCTCATTTCTGCTTTCATCCTGCCCTGGGTTCAGTAGGCGCCTGCAGACTTTGTGCTGTGAAAAAATTCAGGGATAAAGATGATGCAAAAGGTCGTATTGTAATGTCATGCATGGAGCCTGTAACAGAGGGATTGATTATTTCAATTGATGATCCGGAAGTAAAAGCATTCAGATCCTCTGTAATTGAGAGCCTGATGACCAACCACCCTCACGATTGTCCGGTTTGCGATGAGGGTGGAGAATGCCATTTACAGGATATGACCGTGATGACCGGACACATTTACAGACGATTTGATTTTCCAAAAAGGACTTATTACAATCAGGAGTTAGGACCTTTCATCAGTCACGATATGAACCGTTGCATACAATGCTATAGGTGTGTCAGATTTTACGGAGACTATGCAGGGGGGAAAGACCTTAACGTTTTTGCCTCCCGGAACCATGTTTATTTTGGAAGGCATGAGGATGGGCCCCTTGAAAATGAATTCAGCGGTAATCTGGTTGAGGTATGCCCCACAGGTGTCTTCACAGATAAAACATTAAAAAAACATTTCACACGTAAATGGGATCTGTCAAACGCACCATCAGTATGTGTCCATTGCAGCATCGGATGTAATACCATAGCAAGTGAAAGGTATGGTTACCTGAGACGTATAATGAGCAGGTACAATGGAGCTGTCAACGGCTATTTCATTTGCGACAGGGGCCGGTTCGGATATGAATTTGTTAATGATGAAAAGCGAATAAAAACTGTACTGATCCATTCGAAAAACGAAATTGTACCGGAACCGGTAAATTACGAACAGCTGTTATCATGTCTTGATCAGTCACTTTCAAGGAACAAAAATATAATTGGAATCGGTTCTCCCAGAGCCTCACTGGAGTCTAACTTTGCTCTGATGACTCTTGTTGGCAAAGAAAACTTCTGCCACGGCATTTCCAAAAAGGAGTACCTGCTGACCAATACAATTACGGAGTTTCTTCAACATACTGGCATTCGAACTCCCTCGTTAAAACAAATTGAAAAAGCTGATGCAATTTTAGTTCTGGGTGAAGATCTGACCAATACGGCACCTATGATCTCACTCGCATTGCGCCAGGCTGTACGAAATTTACCGAATGAGGAAGCAAAGGGAAAGGGGATTCAATTATGGAACGATGCGCCTGTACGAGAACTGGCGCAGGATTCTAAAAGCCCTTTATTTATAGCCACTCCGTTCGGGGATTCTCTCGATGAAATTGCAGAAGACACCTTCAGAGCTTCATACCGGGATATTGCCAGCTTAGGTTTTGCTGTTGCCCTGAAGCTTGACAAAAAAGCTTCGGAACTAAAATCCGATAAAAAAGATATAGAGAAACTGGCAGGGAAGATTGCATTTTCACTGAAAAATGCAAAAAATCCTTTGATAATATCAGGAGTGAGCAGCAACGATGAGTCAATTGTAAATGCAGCTTTAAACATAGCAACCGCTCTCTCGTCAATCGGCTCAAAAGCTATGCTTAGTCTGGTTTTGCCTGAATGCAATAGTCTGGGACTGGCATTTTTTCCGGGTAAGTCATTTGAAGATGCTTTCCATCTAATTGAAAATAAAGAGATTGACACTCTTATAGTACTTGAAAATGACCTTTTTAGAAGAGCAGAAAAGGAATCAGTCAATAACCTGTTTAAAAAAAGCAGACAGATAGTTGTTCTTGATCACCTTCCTAATAAAACCGCTCAGGCTGCCGATGTTTTGTTACCTGCTGCAACATTTGCCGAATCGGAAGGCACATTTGTGAACAACGAAGGACGAGCTCAACGTTTTTATAAAGCAATCGACAGTAAAAGCCAGGTGAAGGAAAGTTGGAGATGGCTAGGTGATTTTATAAAAATCAGGTATGGAAATAAGGAAGTTTTATGGAACAGGTTAGATGACATTGTTGAATCCATGGCCAATGAATTGCCGGTCTTTTCAAAATTAAAGGAATATAAACCTGGTGCAGATTTCAGGATGTTGAGCACAAAGATCCCTCGACAAACAATGCGTTTCAGCGGCAGGACTGCAATGAATGCCAATATTTCTGTTGCAGAACCAAAACTTTCTCAGGATCCTGATTCCCCGTTGGCATTCAGTATGGAGGGACAACAGGAGATGCCGCCTTCATCGCTGGTTCCATTTTACTGGATGCCCGGATGGAACTCCGTTCAGGCTATGTATGATTATGTGGATGAGCCTGGTGGTTCCATGAAGGGTGGTGATCCGGGAATCAGACTCATTGAATCAACTGAAGGGATAGAAAATACTTATTTTGGACAGGGATCTCAGAACAATGCAGCAGAGAAAGATGAATGGCAGATTATTCCTCTAAACCAGATTTTTGGTAGCGATGAGTTAAGTTCGGTTAGCTCTTCGGTGTTACAAAAAACGCATGAACCATTTGTGTTAATCAATCAGAAAGATGCTGATATAATTAGCATTAATGATGGAGACTATGTACAACTTGAAATCTTAAAAGTCAAATTAAGAGTAAAAGTTAAGATTGATAGTAGTATTATTCAGGGATTGGCAGGATTGTCAGTAAATTTACCCGGGATGCCGTTTTTCAATATTCCGGATACCGGTAAATTTCATAAACTTTAACTTTTTGTTCATGAAATATGTCTTTATAATAGCAGGAGTACTTATAATAACCCTGTCAATAGCAGCAGGACTGATATGGGTTGAAAGAAGGCTTCTTTCTGTCTGGCAGGACAGACTGGGGCCTAATCGTGTTGGTCCGTTTGGTCTTGGACAGGTTGTTGCTGATACAATAAAATTATTTTTCAAAGAGGATTGGGTGCCTTCTTTTTCTGACCGGCCCGTTTTTATTCTGGCTCCTGGAATACTGCTGATAACTATACTTTTAACATTTGCAGTTGTCCCGTTTGGACCGAATTTCTATGTGTTTGATTCAAATATAGGTGTTTTATTTTTCCTTGGTAATTCATCACTGGGTGTTTACAGCATTGTTCTGGGTGGGTGGGCATCAAACAATAAATATTCATTGATTGGCGCTATGAGAGCATCAGCACAAATGCTAACCTACGAGGTTTTCATGGGTCTTTCACTAATGGGAGTGGTGATGATGGCAGACAGTTTTAGTTTTTGTAAAATAGTGGAAGCACAAAAAGACGGGTGGTTTTTTATTCCTCAGTTTATAGGTTTTATAGTTTTCTTTATTGCAGGTATTGCGGAAACACATAGGCTTCCCTTTGACATTCCTGAAGCGGAAGGTGAACTTATAGCCGGCTATCATTCAGAATACTCCGGAATGAAGTTCGGGATGTTTTTTGTTGGTGAATACCTTGGGATAACACTTATATCAGCGCTTATTTCCACATTATTTTTCGGAGGCTGGCTGGGACCTTCATTTCTTCCCCCGGTATTCTGGTTTTTATTTAAGACTTTCTTTTTCATTTGCGTGTTTATCCTGCTCAGGGCATCGTTGCCCCGGCCAAGATATGATCAGCTGATGGAGCTTGGTTGGAAGATTTTATTACCGTTGTCTTTGCTTAATCTTTTAATAACAGGTGCAATCCTGATATTTTTAAAATGATGAAAATCATAATTAATTTATTATCTGTAAAAATAAAAAAGATGAAATCCATAAACCACAAAGTTCACAAAGTTTTACATAAAGGTCTCAAAAGCATTAATTATATGGTTTTGACTTTGTGTTCTTTGTGCCTTCTTTGTGTGCTCTGTGGTTAAATGTTTTTGGATCAATAACTAACAATCAATCAATAAATAAAATGAGGATCCATATATGATCAGTATTCTTCGCAGTATGTGGCTTGTTTTTCTTCACGTGTTTCACAAAAGAGAAACTGTGGAATACCCTGAAGTCAAACCATATCTTGCTCCACGTTACAGGGGAAGAATTGTACTTACCCGGGATGCTGAGATGAAAGAAAGATGCGTTGCATGTTATCTCTGTGCTGCTGCTTGTCCTGTAGACTGTATTTCACTTCAGGCAACAGAAGATGCAGATGGGCGGAGGTTTCCTGAATTCTTCAGGATCAATTTTTCAAGATGTATTTTCTGCGGTTTCTGTGAAGAAGCCTGTCCAACTTATGCAATTCAGCTTATACCCGATTTTGAGCTCGCGGAGTACAACAGGCAGAATATGGTTTACGAGAAAGAACATTTGCTGATCAGTGGTGAAGGAAAATATCCCGGATATAATTTTTATAAAAATGCAGGTGTTAATGTGGGGGTTAAAGGGAAAGGGGAGGGTGATAATGAAGAGAAACCTGTTGATGTAAAAGAACTTTTACCTTAATTGAAATGCAGATAAAATGAATGTATTTTTTTATATAGCAGCGGTTGTGGCAATAATATCAACTATTATGGCCATATCGGGAAGGAATGCTATTCATTCACTTCTTTATCTGATATTATCTCTTCTGGCAATATCTGTGATTTTTTACCTTCTGAGTGCACCATTTATTGCAGCTCTCGAGGTAATAATCTATGCAGGTGCAATCATGGTACTCTTCATTTTTGTAACCATGATGCTGAACATAGGCCTTGAAAGAGAAACTGAAAAGAAATGGCTTAAGCCGTGCATGTGGATCGTTCCTTCATTACTGGCAGCTGTACTGCTGGTCAACCTGATCCTTGCATTAAAAAATGTAAAGTCAATTCAACCGGATGAAGAAGCAATTTTGCCGAAGCAGGTAGGGATTTCATTGTTTTCAACCTATCTGCTTGGAGTCGAAATTGCAGCCATACTTCTTATGGCTGGTGTAATAGGAGCTTATCATCTGGGGAGTCAGAAGAAAAAAGTGAAACATCGTTTTCTCGAAATAAATTAAAAATATGCTTACAGTACCCGTCGAAACACAAATATTATTTGCAGGAATTATTTTTTTTCTGGGACTGATTGGATTGCTTGTTCGCAGGAATATGATCTTTATGCTGATGTCAATCGAGATCATGTTTAACAGTGCAGGACTGGTATTTATTATTGCAGGTACTCACTGGAAACAACCCGATGGCCAGGTGATGTTTATTTTTATACTGGCAGTAACTGCAGTCGAAGTATCTATAGCTCTTGCTTTGATCCTGCAGGTTTACCATCACTTTAAAACGCTTGATGCTGATGCGATTAATAATTTGAAGGATACTAATTAAAACCTTTGTGAACTTTAGTGTTGACCTTTGTGTCCCTTTGTAATAAAATAAAAATCTTTTAAACACAAAGTAACCCGAAGTAAAACACAAAGTAACACGAAGGTAAAGCCAAATGTATTACAAGTTTGATCTGAAGTTAATTGATTGACAACACTTAACATTTTCGAGATTTTCAAATGAGTACTTTAATTGCCCTGATACCTGCCATCCCTTTTCTGAGCTTCCTGATACTGGCTCTGTTTGGACATAAACTTAGCCGGAAAATTGCGGGTATTATCGGGGCCGGATCAGTTGGTATTGTTGCCATACTTACATTTATAATCGCTATATGGTTTTTCAGATCATTGCCTGAAGTCAAATCTTATTCAGTTAATGTATGGGAATGGATAAATGCCGGTAATCTGAAGGTCGACATATCATTCAGTCTTGATTCCCTTTCTCTCGTTTTCTGTTTCGTTATCACTTTCGTTGGATTTCTGATTCATGTTTATTCAATCGGGTTCATGGCGAAAGATGAAGGATTCACAAGGTTTTTTGCATATATGAATCTCTTTATCGGCTCAATGCTGGTACTTGTATTGGCTGACAATGTTTTACTGATGTACCTTGGATGGGAAGGAGTCGGTTTATGTAGCTATCTGCTTATCGGTTTCTGGTATAAAGAGAACGCGAACGGATATGCCGCCCGAAAAGCGTTTATCATAACCCGTGTCGGGGATACTGCTATGATAATCGGCATTTTTATCCTGTTTGTGAATTTTGGCACTGTTAATATTAACGAACTGATGCAACATGCATCTGAAAAATGGGTTGCAGGTTCTTCAATAGCAGTTCTGACAGCTGAACTTTTACTTGGAGGGGCATTGGGAAAGTCAGCCCAGCTACCTTTACAGACATGGCTACCTGATGCCATGGCAGGTCCGTCTCCGGTGAGTGCTCTCATACATGCTGCAACAATGGTTACAGCAGGTGTCTATCTGATTGCCCGTACACACATACTATTCAGTCTTGCACCGGTTGTACAGGCAGCGATAGCGATTATTGGAGCATTGACCTTACTTATTGCAGGGTTTAGCGCCCTGGCTCAACACGATCTGAAAAGAATTCTTGCTTATTCAACAATCAGTCAGATTGGTTATATGTTTCTGGCTCTGGGTGTCGGAGCATGGTCGGCCGCCGTATTTCATTTCATGATACATGCCTTTTTCAAAGCTCTTCTTTTCCTTGGTGCCGGCGTGGTAATACTAGTTCTGGATGAAGAACATGATATTTTCAAAATGGGGGGCCTCAGAAAAAAGATGCCGGTTGTTTTTTACACCTTTCTGATCGCCTCTGCTTCTCTTTCTGCATTGCCGCTTATTACTGCGGGCTTTTACAGCAAAGATCAGATTCTATGGTATTCCTTTTCGTCACAAAGCGGAAGCATAATGTTATGGCTTGCAGGGATCATTGGGGCATTGCTCACTGCACTGTACTCCTTCAGAATGATATTTATAACATTTTACGGAGAAGCAAAAACCCAGCCGACATTTATCCCTGGCAAACTGATGACCATACCTTTAATAATTCTTGCTGCTTTATCTCTATTCGGAGGATTTGTAGAACTGCCGGCTTCAATCGGTAATATTCATCTTTTTTCAAACCTGGTCGACAATACCCTGCCCGCTGTAGTTATTAAAGCGGGAGAGAATAAGGAATTTTTGTTTCAGTTACTTTCAGCTATAATTGCACTGGCCGGAATTTACATCGCGTATATAATTTACTTTAAAAAACCTTCTCTTTCAGAACCCTACAGTCACAGCAGGATAAATAAATTCTTTGAAAAAGGATGGGACTTCGATAAACTATATGATACTCTGTTTGTAAGACCGATAGTCTGGCTTTCAGTTATTGACAAGAATGATTTTTTTGACCTTTGGAATATTGGATTAGCCAGGCTGGTACTTTTGTTCAACAGATTTCTAAGTTATACTCAGAATGGTAAAATGAGATGGTATTTGTTGTCTTTCGTTATAGGTATTGCTGTAATATTAACTTACATGCTTAGCAGATGATACTTATTTATCTTATAGTAATATTATTAACAGGTGCATTTCTGTCATGGATTATGGGGAAACGAAATCAGATATGGCCCCGTATTATTTCTCTCGTAACATTATCCATTGATCTGATTCTTATCATTTTATTTGTTTTGCAAACGGTCCCGTCAAATAAAGATTGGTTGATTGATATTAAACTTGACTGGATTCCTGCATTCGGAATAAGTTTACATCTTGCACTGGACGGACTAAGCCTTGTGATGCTCATTCTGACATTTTTTCTTGGTATAATTTCTGTTATTATTTCATGGAAAGAGATAACTTCAAAAGTCGGGTTCTTTCATTTCAATCTTCTCCTTATTTTAGCAGGAATTACTGGTGTGTTTCTTTCACTTGATCTCTTCCTTTTCTATTTCTTCTGGGAATTGATGCTTGTCCCAATGTATTTTCTTATCGGTATATGGGGACATGAAAACAGGACTGCTGCTTCAAATAAATTTTTCCTGTATACACAGGCAAGTGGTCTGCTCATGTTTATCGCTATAATCTCTTTATATTTTGTACACGGACTTGCAACCGGATCATATACATTTGATTATTTACAACTCCTGGGGACTGAGATGGCTGATTCGACTGCATTTCTTATCATGTTTGGATTCCTGGCTGCTTTTCTTGTAAAACTACCTGTTGTATCGCTGCATAACTGGTTGCCTGATGCTCATACTGAAGCACCCACTGCAGGAAGTCTCATTCTTGCGGCATTACTTTTAAAAACCGGTGCCTATGGTTTACTTCGCTTTATCGTTCCATTATTCCCCTCGGCATCGGTTAATTTTGCTCCGGCTGGAATGTTACTTGGTGTGGCAGGCATTTTATATGGTGCCAAACTTGCATTTGCACAAACTGATCTTAAACGACTTGTAGCATATACAAGTGTCAGTCATATGGGATTTGTAATCCTGGGAGTGTTTTCATTTAATGAATTGGCTTACCAGGGAGTTGTTATTCAGATGGTTGCACATGGAATAAGCACAGGGGCGCTTTTTATATTAGTTGGACAGTTATACGAACGCATTCATACCAGAGATCTGAACAAAATGGGAGGCCTCTGGGAAAAAGCCCCGGTTATGGGTGCTATAGGGCTCATCTTTTCAATGGCATCATTGGGATTACCCGGATTAGGAAATTTTATAGGTGAACTTCTTATACTGATCGGAGCTTTTAAAGCAAATATACTTATGTCGTGTCTGGCCAGTCTTGGACTTATTGCTGCAACAATATATTCTTTGCGTATCGTTCAAAAGGTCTTTCTCGGAAATAAGAATACCGAATGGAAGATGAATGATCTGACTCTCCGTGAAAAAGTAGTTTCAGCTTCATTAGTTATTGCTATCCTCTGGCTCGGACTGTTTCCGAAACCTGTGCTAAATGCGGCAAAGCCTGCCATTTTAAAAACATTGAATAAACAAAAAGAGATTACATTTCAGAATCCGGGAAGTAAAACCATAGATGATTATTTGATTTTATCAACACAGTCTTTTTTAACCACTAAGAACACAAAGAAAGCACAAAGTACACAAAGTCATTGTATCAATTCTTTGTGCTCTTTGTGTAGCCCTTTGTGACCTTTGTGGTTAATGGATTTCAAAAATTAACATATGACCGAAAGAGACTTTTTGTGTTTAACTCCGTTCCTCATTATTGCAATTGCCCCCGTGATGATTATGGTGGTGGTCTCCGTACTTAGAAATTATAAGGTTGTTTATGGATTTTCTGTTCTGTCATTATTAGCCGCTTTCGGTTCAATATTCTTTGTTTTACCATCAATCCCACATACAATTGAGCCATTATTAATTCTTGATGTTTACAGCATGTTTTTCCTTGGAATAATAATCATTTCCGCCTTGCTGGTTACTTTTCTTTCTTATGATTATATAAAACAGCTCGAAGGCGTTAGGGAGGAGTACTTTATTATTATTTTCACTTCCACTCTGGGAGCATCATTACTCGCAGTTGCAAATCATTTCGTCATTTTCTTCCTGGGTATTGAAACGCTTAGTATTTCATTATACATACTTATAGCATTTCAAAGGTCAAAAAGCAATTCAATAGAGGCAGGAATAAAATATCTGATCCTGGCTTCTGTCTCCTCAGCATTTTTATTATTTGGAATGGCTTTGATATACACAGCAATAGGATCGATGCAATTTGGCGATATTGTTGCAGCTCTTACCGGGCATGATCCGTTGTCACTTCTTGTCAGATCTGGCTTCGGAATGATGATGGTCGGAGTAGGGTTTAAGCTGGCTTTAGTGCCGTTTCATATGTGGACACCTGACGTATATCAGGGTGCACCTGCCCCGGTTTCGGCGTTTATTGCAACAGTATCAAAAGGTGCTGTCATGGCAATCCTGATACGATTCTTCTTTATTATTAAGGGATTCAATAACCATTATTTATTCATTGTGGTTTCAGGCATATCGATACTCTCAATGTTTTTGGGTAACATTCTGGCACTCAGGCAGAAAAACATTAAAAGGTTATTGGGGTATTCCTCCATTGCAAATATGGGATACCTGATAATAATATTGCTTACAGGCAGCAACAAAGGAATCCAGGCCTCAATTTTTTATCTTATCGCATATTTTTTTACAACAATAGGGGCTTTCGGCGTAATAGCTCTTCTTTCGACCAACGAATATGAAGCTGAAAAAATTGAAGATTTTAAAGGACTCTTCTGGAAGAGACCATTTATAGCACTGGTATTTACCCTCTCATTATTGTCATTGGCTGGTATTCCCGTAACGGCCGGCTTTATAGCAAAATTCTATGTTATCCTCGAGGGTATGAAGGCAGGGCTTATAGTGCTTATAATTTCAATGATAATCAATAGCGTCATAGGATTATATTATTATCTGAGAATTATTACAATGCTCTTCTCAACGCCGAGTGAAATTAAACTTCCTAAACTTTCTATTACGGGCAATATTACCATCGCTATAGTCGGTATATCCATTCTGGTTTTAGGTATATACCCTGGATGGTTGATTGATTTAATTATCAGATTCGTATCGTTATAGATAACCATAAAGTAAATCAAAGCCGCTAAGACGCAAAACCGCAAAGAAATTCAAAATGTCTGATCAAAGAGAATGAGGAGCTTATTGCTTCTTATTTACAATGGGGTATATTTGCAGGTAAGCAAAAAATATAATATGAAACAGGAAGGTGTCGTACTTAAATGATGCAGGTTGAACTATACCTGATTGAAGCCGTCGACAGAGTGCTAAGTTCGATGTCTCAGAAATCTTCCAATAAAGCAAGAAGCTTTCTGGAAAAGATGGGAGTGCATGTGCTGACAAATACCATGGCAACAAGTTGTGATGACAAAACTGTCTTTATTGATTCAGGGAAAAGTTTAAATACAGGTATAATAATCTGGACAGCCGGAATTAAAGGGAATAGTACTGTAGGGCTTGCGGCTGAATGTTTCTCAAGAAACGGGCGGATAATAGTCGAAAGTTATAACAGGGTTTCAGGATATTCGAACATTTATGCCCTGGGAGATATTGCTTTGCAGACGGAGGAGAAATATCCCCAGGGACATCCACAGGTTGCCCAGGTAGCAATTCAGCAGGCACAGTTTCTGGCTGAAAATCTTGAGAGAATTAAGAGTAACAAACCTTTAAGAGAATTTAGATACAAGGATTTAGGCACTATGGCTACCGTCGGGAGACATCTGGTTGTAGTTGAACTTCCATCTCTGCGTTTTCAGGGTGTTTTTGCATGGTTTATCTGGATGTTCATTCACCTTATGAGCATCATTGGTGTAAAAAACAAACTTATGATCTTCATGAACTGGGCATGGAAATATTTTACTTACGATCAGTCCACCCGATTGATAATCAGACCTAAAGGTTGTGCAGATATCTCAACCAACAATTACTCTATTCCTGAATAAAGTTTCATGAACTGAACTCTCTCAATTGCAGCTGGATTTTCGAGGTTAGACTTGCTAAGCCTGGCTCTGAATGAATCGACATTTTCAAATTTGTGCTTCTTCATCCAGGCTGATGTACTCTTTAGAATTTCGGGAATAACATCAAATCCTTCTTTGTATAATGCTGATGCAATCTGTACTGTGGTTGCCCCTGCCAGCAATTGTTTTATAAAGGCTTTATGATCATGTACCCCGGTTGAAGCTGAAAGATCGCAACCGACATTACCGGATAATATTGACATCCATCGGAGAGTATGAGTAAATTCTTCCGGCGTACTATAGATCGGGCCATGACTCAGGTCTATTTTATCAATATCTATATCAGTATTATATGGTCTGTTGAACAGAACAAGACCTTTAATACCACATTCTGACAACTTCTTGACCGATTGAGCCAGTGATGAAAAATAAAATCCGATTTTCACAGATATTGGCAGGTTAACATAATTTCTGACTTCACGGATTATATCATAGTAAATCTTCTCATTGTCTTCGCCGCTTCTTCGCCAGTCAGACGGAAGAATATAAATATTAAGCTCGAGAGCATCAACACCTGTCTCCTCAATTTTTTTGGCAAAGGAATGCCAGTCCTGGTTTGAAACACAGTTAATGCTTGCAATTACTGGAATGTCAATGGATTCTTTTGCTTCATTCAGGAAACTAAGATATTTTCCGAGTGTATTACGCTTTGCAAAATCGTATATATATGAATAAGCTTCATCATAGTCATAAATTCTTTTGCTTAGTATCGTATCGGGAGCATGACTGAACGTACTTACGCCATCGGTGTCATTTTTTATTACTTTTTCGGCTTCGATCTGTATCTGTTCTTCAAAGAGCGATTTGATAACAATTGCACCCAGACCTTTTTTTGCCATTTCCTTAATATTTGATATTGAATTTGTAAGTCCGCAACTTCCGGCAATAAGCGGATTCCTGAGTTGTAACCCTAAATAGGTTGTCTGCAAGTTTTCCATACAAGAATATATAAATGTTCAGATTTTATTTTTAAAAACCAAAGTTAGCAAATACTTTTTAGTTACACAGAGAGCCACTGAGGAATCAAAAGAGAACCACAGAGAAATACTGATAAGATTTAAAATACAAATAGTGGCATGCACAACTCTGTATAATTCTGTGTCTTCTCTGCCTGCATGGCAAACAGGTCTTTGTAACTCAGTATAACCAAAAAACTACTGATGACATTAATTATTATGTAACTTAAAGAAGAATACTATTATATTGGACTTTGCGTTCTTTGCAAAAATCAGATCTATCCGACGATAAATGTGTTGGCATTAACATGTAAAAAGACTAATATTGCCATCGAACCGTTCCGGGTTAATGTTCTTATATTGAATTACAGGAAATAGAATATGGGATTTTTTCAAACACTTTTTGATTGGTATATGGCCAATCTTAATTATTTCACAATCGCCTTGCTGATGTTAATTGAGAGCACTTTTCTCCCTCTGCCATCGGAGGTAGTGATTCCTTTTGCTGCTTATAAAGCCGGCCAGGGGGAACTGAATGTTTTTATTGTAGTTATTTCAGGAACCATCGGAGCTCTCACAGGTTCATTAATAAATTATACGCTTGCATATTATCTTGGACGTCCTATTGTTTACAAATTTGCAGGTTCAAGACTTGGAAGAATATGCCTTCTATCTGAAGAAAAAATCATGCATGCAGAAGAATATTTTATCAGGAACGGGAAAACATCCACTTTTATCGGTCGTCTGGTTCCAGGTATCCGTCACCTTATTTCGATTCCTGCTGGATTGGCCAAAATGAGTCTTCGCGATTTTATGCTTTTTACATTTATTGGAGCAGGGATCTGGAATATTATACTTGCTATAATTGGTTACTATTTATATGCTGTCAGGGAACAGATATTCCCATACGTGGGGCATATTTTGCTTGGTGTCGGATTGATATTTGTTGTTTACCTTATAATCAAGGCAAGACGAAACGGGAAGAAATCCTGACTATTTCGTACGCAGGTTTTTAGCAGCTTCATAGAGATATTTGTCTTCCTCGGTTACAGGATTGATCTCAAGGAAATGTGGAAAGGGCCTTGTGTTTTCATTGACATGGATGAAAGTGACAAAACCATCAACTAATGGTTTTTCTGCGCCATTATTCTCAACATGGATATAAGATACCAGACTTGTTCTGCCAGCAAAAACCACTTTGGAGGAAAACTTCAGAACATCACCTGATATGGCGGGTTTTATAAAGAACATTCCGTGGATCTTCAGGCAAACAATATTTTGTGGGTTTAATAATGATGCTGCCGCAATAAAACCTGATTCAACAAACCATTCAGCCGTACGACCGGCAAAGAGCGTCCCATGATGATTCAGATCTTCGCTTTTAACGAGCCTCATAGTAACCATACTTATAGGATATATAATTTTTGTCTCCATTTGATTTTTTTCAAATGTACTGATATTCAGCGACAGGAAACGATGACTTGTATCAGGTAAGGTGATGTATGATTATTTCTTATTTCCCGCAGATTGCCCAGATCAGCGCAGATTCAAATGTTAAATCTGCGAAAATCAGCAAGATCAGTGGGGAAATTTCTTAAGGAATTATATTTAATAATAATTCAAGTCATCTCTGTGGACTAATTCGGATGAAAATGCCGGTAGGCATACAGCAATATATTCGGCGCCACCTTCAAAAGGAGTACTATACCTGACCCATTCGTCTTTTTCAGTCATAATTCCCTGGCCTTCAGATAACTCGAATTCTTCATCTTTCGTGTTTATCCTGAGTTTGCCTTTCAGAACAACTGTATATTCGTTGAATTTTGGAGTTTGTCCGGGTTCAGACCATCCCTCCGGACTCTTCATATGTGCAATACTTACTTCAGATGTCTTGCTGTTTACATGACCAAAGAATTCCTTGATAATTTTCTCCATGGTGCCGGCAGCTTTTATAATTGACGGCGATTTAATAAGTTGTGCCATAGTAATAGAATAATTAAAATTTAGTCTTCAAGATAACCGAATTTACCATTGTTATAATCCTCATAAGCCTGATCTATTTCAGCTTCTGTGTTCATAACGAAGGGTCCGTATGAGGCGATTGGTTCATGAATCGGCTCACCGCTGAGCACCAGCACGACACTTTTTTCCATCGCTTCAATTACTATATCTTCTCCATCATGTCCGAAAAGAATGAAATGATTTTCGGGAGCAGTATAAGAATTATTGACCTTAAGCTCACCTTCAATAACAAGCATTCCTGTATTATAATTCTTATTAAAGCTGAAACCGGCTTTGGCCCCCGGGATAAGCTTTGCATTAAAGAGGGAAACCGGGGAGAAGGTGAACGCAGGTCCTTTCTTTCCATTATATTCACCTGCAATAAGCTCGATCACACTCTCTCCGTCATCAAGCAGAACCTTTGTCATGTCTTTATTCACTATTGCCTGATATTTGGCCGGTAACATTTTATACTTTGCAGGAAGGTTGACCCATAGTTGAGCCATCTGGAAAATACCACCTTTTTTACTGAACCCCTTTTCATGATACTCTTTATGAAGGACTCCGGCTGCAGCTGTCATCCATTGTACATCGCCCTCACCTATGACTCCACTGTTCCCGGCACTGTCATGATGTGCAACCTTCCCGTGATATGCAATTGTTACTGTTTCAAACCCCCTGTGCGGATGAACTCCAACACCCCTGGGAGTATCCGAAGGCGGAACCAGCCATTTTGAACCGTAATCCAGAAGGAAAAAAGGACTCATTCCTGTCAATCCTATTTCAGGCAGTGATGGAAAGAAATTGTGGACTCTGAAACCATCACCAACCATGTGAAAATGAGGTGGAGGAAGAATTGCCTCTATTGATTTTATATTATTATTCATGAAGATTTTTAATTCTATAACAAATAGTTCTGAAAATAGTTGAGATAGTCAGGTTATGCATTTTTCTGACCAATGGGACATGAGGCGACACAAATCCCGCAAATCCGCACATCCAATCCAAGTCTGTTCCTTCCAAATTCGGCACATTGGTTCCGGCATTTCCATGGATCATAAAACTCTTCCCTGTCAACTGTTATATCCCAGAGTTTTCCGTTTGCTGCCTTAGCCGGACAGATATCGACACAAATACTGCAGTTTCCACACCGGCTCATATCAACGGGCTTCAATTTCGGTTTTACGGGAGTTTTTAAAAGAATAGAAACTAACCGAAGTCTGGGCCCGAATTCTCTGGAGATAAAGAGGTCAGTTTTTCCTATCCACCCAAGGCCGGCCCTGGTTGCAACCATTTTATGAGAAAGATCTGTACGAAGGGTTTTAGAATAAACTGAGTCGAGTTCAGATGTTGAAACAGTGGGACCGATGTTTAATGTTTCAATATCATTTTTATTAAGATCGTCAGAGATTTTTTTTGTTAATAAACTGAGATCCTTATTGATCTGCCTGTAATGGGAATAGTATTCAGGAGTAGGGCCATTATTTACTTTATCGACAATTTTATAATCAAGTTTACGTCCAATTGAAATTCCATAATTGAATCCAATAAATTTATTTTGCAGTAATCCGGTCAGATCGGCGAAACCGAAGATGTAATTTTCTGCCGGAAGAAGGTTTTTCTTCAATATATCATCGATAATTTTTATCATATTCATCCGTTGGTTTTCATCAAGAAATTTATTTCGGAAGAAGTATCGGGCCTAATTCTTCCATTTCCTTATGAGCATCTTCAAAATTGTGGTACTTATTCAATATAATTTTTTTTGTCCCGTTCCTGTTAATTAATAATAATTCGATATCTGAAACATTCATATCCAGTCTCAGGTTTGTACGACTGTAAGTTGTGTACTTCTTTGTTGCTTTTATAATGTTAAACCTTGTGAACTGGTCCGCGTCAATCCATTTCCCGGTTCTGAAAATCCCAAATAATGTTGTATAAGGTTTTAACCTCTTTTTGTCAATATCGATAATGATTCCGTTGTATGTATATGCCATAAAAAATCCAGGTATGAGCAACGTTAATGCCAGCAGGGAATAGGTTGAGGCAACAATCCCGCAGACAATAAATACATACCCCATATAACTTGAGGATGGTCCGAAAAATTTGCCAAGATTGTTATTCCTTGCCATCATTGTTTGTTATCATTGATTCTATCGGAGTCAGCACCCTGATTACTTTTTTTTCAGAACAATGCCCAGCCATTTTTCAGCCAGAAGGGGCCATGTCTCTGCGGCAACTTTACCAGGTCTCAAACCATAACCATGTCCGCCTGTGGAAAGAAAGTGCAATTCAACAGGAAGTTTTGCATTTCTGAGAGCCCCTGCCATAACGAGAGCGCTGTTTCCGTATGGGTCATCCGCCGTCTGGAAGATAAAGATAGGTGGGACATCTTTACTCAGCTCCAATTCAGGTGTCAATGTTAAGCTCGGACCCTGGTCGAGGTAGGCAGGGTAGATTAGCATCGTGAAGGAAGGTCTGCACGACAGACTGTCAGATTTGTCAACTGGAGGATAGGTTTTTTTATTAAAAAGTGTGCTTGCTCTAGCACTGAGGCTACCTCCTGCCGAGAATCCCATCACCCCGATTTTTTCAGGATCTATATTCCATTTTTGTTGGTTATTCCTTACAATCCTCATTGCGCGCTGAACATCCTGTAAAGCGCCCCCTTTTTTATCAGGGATTCTGTATTGGAGAACAAATGCTGTAAATCCAAGCCTGTTTAGCCAACCGGCAATCTCGGTTCCTTCCAGGTCATAAGCAAGAATATTGTATCCTCCTCCCGGGCAAACAATTACTGCAGATCCGTTATTTATTGCCTTATCAGGAAGAAAAACTTCAATTGCCGGATTTGTCACTTCATCGAATCTCAAAATTTTATCATTTTTTGAAGTGTCAATAACAGGAGGTTGTTTCTCTTTAAGTTCTCCCGGTACTTTCCCGGGCCAGAGATAAATAATCTCTCTTTTTTGAGCATTAGTACTTATTGATAGAAATAACAAAAGAAGAAATACAAACAGGTTTTTCATAAATTGTAGATTGATTGTTTATATATTTTTTTCTGCCTGATGATAAGTTATTTGACAGTGAATGCTTTCTTTTCTTTTTTACAGATAAGTTGTATTGCCCACTTCCCTGTTTGACCGGCAGGAGGGAGTCCACCTCCCGGAGCTAGCCACTGTCCTGCCATATAAAATCCATTTAACCCAGGCAATGTTGGTTTAAGGTTACTCATCAGATTTTTACTTGACGGTAAAAAACCCTCATACGAACCTTTCCAAACCCCAGTGTACCTTACATCAGTTAAAGGTGTTGCTACATCAATAACTTCAATTTTTCCGGATACTTCCGGAATATGTTTTTCTAGCAACAGTCTTGAGTCATTTTCTATTTGTTGTTTTTCTTTCAAATACTCTTCCCCTTTAAGATCTTTCCATAAGTCCCATTGACTTTCATATCGTATCACAATTACTGTTTTCCCGGGAGGAGCCATGGAAGGATCAAAGCAATAGTTCATTATTGAGAATCCCTGGTCAGTTTTTGTCATGCCTATCTTGTTATTTTTTGAAAGCCATGATTGAACCGGGAAATCTGTTTTTATCTCAGAGTTGATGCCAAAAGAGACCTGAACAATCGGATTAAAAAGTTCCCATGAATCGTATGCTTCTTTTATTTTTTCAGATAAGTATTTCCCTTCCAGCATCTCGAAAATTGTTGAATGACCATCTGCGGCACTTATTACATAATCGGCAAAAATCTTTGACCCATCATCCAGTAATACACCTTTAGCAAGGTTATCTTCAACAATGATTTTTTTGACTTTTTTATGTGTTGTAAGAACTCCTGCGAGATTAATATATTTTTCAGACATCCGTTGAGTCATCGGTTTAGATCCTCCCAGAAGATATCCGGCATTTTTTTTATTGAACCAGGCGAGCATCATGATAAAAGCCAGTGCAGAAAAGTCGTGTGCTGAAAAAAGGTTATCAAAAAAGAATGCCAATAATGGATTTTTAAAATTAAACTGCCCTATATATTCCCTGAAGGTTTTTTTCCCGTATTTCATAAATAAAATGATCATAGGCAACATTTTGAAAAAGGAATTCATTGTATCGGTCCATCTTCGCAATTCGGGGGGATTTGAATAAGGTTCGAGTATCGATGTTTTCCTCATATCATTACACATTTTACTTATACTTTTTGAATCTTCAGGAGCTATTTCACAAAGATATTTTTCCCACCTGTCGATATTTGTGTATATAGTAAAATCCGTTCCATCTTCAGCAAATATTTTTGTATGTATTTCATGATCAATTATTTTGACCTGACCATTAATTACATTTGTTTCAAGCCAGATATCATGGAACGGACCGCTTCGGGTTCCTACCAGCCAGTGAAGACAATAATCAAATCGATAGTCCTTCCTTTCCCAGGCTGTACATTGACCACCGGTAATTGAATGCATCTCAATTATCTCTGTATCGAATCCGTTCAGCCGGGCATATATTCCTGCTGAAAGTCCGGCTACTCCACCGCCTATAATGACAATCTTTTTATTCATGAAATTTTAGTTAAAAAAGTCGATTTACTCCACAATTTCTGCATTATCAAATTTCTGATTCTGAAAATGAAACCTGCTCGTTCTTACTTTATTTGCTCCCTTGCTTCCAAAGAAACCCCAGCCACCGCTACCGAGAAGGAACCCCAGCGCATATAGACCGCCATTATTATTTTGTGCATACATAGTAATCTTATCATTAAACAGCATCCCTATAAAATCAAAAGGAGCAATAAACCCATGCCATAAACCTCCTAGAAAACCATATGTATGTCCGGTCAGACACTGTTTAACAACCTCATTGTTAGCACATCCAGAAAGAAGGATTGCTGATGCAAGAAAAATCATGGATAGAATTTTTTTTTGAGAAATGAAAGTTTTCATTTTATTTCAGATTAAGTTAAGAATTTGTATGCAAAATTATATCAGAATAAAGATAGGTCGATTGCTTTACCCGAGTATTTTTTCTCATGATCCAGCAACCATTTTTTCCGCTTCAGGCCTCCTCCATAACCCGTAAGTCGTCCATCGGAACCAATAACCCTATGACATGGAATTAAGATAGATATTCTGTTCATCCCATTCGCATTAGCGACAGCACGCACCGAATCCGGACTGTTCAGAGCGATTGCCTGCTCCTGGTAGGACCTGGTTGACCCAAACTGAATATTCTGCAATTCTTTCCAGACAGCCTGCTGAAAATCTGTTCCGGGAGTAATAAGAGGAACAGAAAATTCTTTTCTCCTGCCATCGAAATACTCTTTCATTTGTTTTTTGAGAGTTTTAAGATGCAGGTTTTCCCCATCTTCGATGGTTGTGTTTAAAAGTCTTTTAAGATCTTTATATTCAGTAGGTAACATTCTCCTGTCGTTAAACTCAAGAAGACATACGCCTTCATCCGTAGCCCCCGCAACCATCTCTCCAAGAGGAGTTTCTATTTTAATTATTTTTATCATTTCTCCTTTTCACCCATTCTCCCCTTCTTTATATAAACTTCTTATTTCTCGAACCTGCCTGAGGTTGACTTTATATATTTAATATTCCTGAATCTTAATGCAGACCAGTCTTCATCTATAGAAACCAGGCGGATTCCATGAAAGCCGGAATCATTAAGTACCTTCCAACCATGATCGCGGTTGATATCGGAACTGTAATTTTTTGATGTTTTTTTCGGGTAGCAGAACCACAAAACCCCATCGGCCTTAAGGTTATGAATGCTCATTGGAGCTATCTGTTCTATTTCTGAAACGCTTTTAACAAATATTATTATGAATTCATAAGGATACCGGGGATCAATTTTCTGATCAATTGTCACATCTCTGAGATCCGAGGAAATTAAGTGTATGAATGTCTCTTCTGCATTTATTACTGAAATCCTTTTTTGTCCTTTGTAATTTAGTTTATCTAGCAGTTTTTTCATTTCATCACATGGATTTGAATGCTAATTTAACAAAAAATTGATAAATCAGTTAAAAGATCTTACCTTTGCAGCATCAACAAATGGGGTGCCTTATAACAACGGGCTGAGATCATACCCTTAAACCTGATCCGGATAATGCCGGCGGAGGAAAAAAAGAGTATCCAACAAATCAGCTTTACATAATAACCTCATTCTCTTGATCTTAAATGGGATTAATTAAAAGAACTATGAGGAGACTGATTTGTTTTATTGTGTTTATAGGGTTGCAGGGTATTTCTCAGGCAATGATATTTCAAGATAATGGTTCAAAGATAAAAGGTAAAGTAACTGATATCAACGGATTGCCTTTGCCGGGTGCAGGCATAACAATTGAAAACACAATTCTTGGCGTTCACACAGATTCAGAAGGGAACTACAGTCTGTCGGTTCGCAAAGGCGGGATTTATAAGTTGCGTTTCTCTTTTATCGGGTTTGAGTCGCAGATGCGTGACGTCACAGTTAAAGGTGATACAGTTTTAAATATAGTCCTTTTAGCCAAATCGGTAATGACAGAAGAAGTTTTTGTAAATGCCACACGGGCAGGAGAGCATACGCCAATGGCATATTCAACAGTTACCAAAGAGGATATTTCAAAGAATAATATTGCCCAGGATATACCGTATCTTTTAGGTTATACTCCTTCGTTGGTTGTTTCGTCTGATGCCGGAACCGGAGTTGGCTATACGAATATAAATATCAGGGGGACCGATGTGAAACGTATTAATGTAACAATCGATGGGGTTCCTGTTAACGATGCAGAATCGCATGGGGTCTGGTGGGTTGATCTGCCTGATCTTGCATCATCAGCAGATAACATTCAGATTCAAAGAGGAGTTGGGTCATCAACCAACGGGGCAGGCGCTTTTGGTGCTACAATCAATTTTCAGACCACTAATCTGAACCGGGAACCTTATGCAGAAGTCAATTCATCATATGGCTCATTTAACACTTCAAAAAACACAATAAATTTTGGAACAGGGCTGATTAATAAAAAGTTTGCTATTGATGCGCGTTTGTCAAAAATCTGGTCCGACGGATATATCGACAGAGCTTTCAGCGATTTGAAATCATTTTATATCTCAGGAACAATGTACGGGGAAACCAGTATTTTAAAATTAATGATTTTTTCAGGAGTTGAACACACATATCAGGCATGGGATGGAGTCCCCAAAGACTCTCTTGCAACTCATAGAACATACAATATACATAATTATAAAAATGAAACTGACAATTACTGGCAGGATAACTACCAGCTTCATTATTCAAAAGAAATAAGCAGTAACATAAGTGCAAATGCTGCATTGCATTATACTCATGGACAGGGATACTATGAGAACCTGATACAAAACTCAAAATTCAGTTCATTTAATTTGCCAAACGCAATTTTTAATACAGATACCATTACAAGCTCGGATTTTATTACACAAAGATGGTTGAGGAATGATTTTTATGGTTTTACTTACTCATTGAACTACAGGAAGGACAAGCTCAGTGCTATTATTGGTGGAGGGTGGAATCAATATCTGGGAAATCACTTCGGGGATATAATCTGGGCTAAAACTGTAACTTATAATAATGATAGCTACCGATGGTATCAGGGAACAGGGAATAAAAAAGATTTTAATACATTTTTAAAAATCAACTATTCATTAACAAACAAACTGAACCTGTATGCCGATTTGCAGTTCCGGAATATTAATTACTCAATTGGAGGGTTTGATGAGAATCTGAAAGATGTAACACAGAATCATAAGTATAATTTTTTTAATCCCAAAGCGGGGTTCACATACAATTTAAATGAGAAACAAAAAGTATTTTCTTCATTCGGAGTTTCTCAACGAGAACCCGATCGTGATGATTTCATTGATGCTGACCCGGGGAAGACACCTGTTCCCGAAAAACTGTTCGATTATGAAGCAGGTTACGAATTTCATTCATCTATATTGATGCTTAAAGGGAATTTATATTATATGTTTTATCACGATCAGTTAATTTTAACAGGTAAGATAAATAATGTAGGTGCGACCATATTAACAAATGTACCAAAGAGTTACAGGCAAGGGATAGAGATCGAAACCGGCATACAAATTTTTGAAAATTTAAACTGGTACGAAAACCTGACAATCAGCAGAAATATTATTCCGGGTTTTGAAGATCTGACTGATAATTGGGATAACTCGTTGCAGGATAAAGAGATATTAAAAAATAAAACAATTTCTTTCTCTCCCTCAATAATTGCAGGTTCAGTTATAGATTATTATCCCTTTAAAAATTTTCACCTGAGTCTGAATACCAAATATGTTGGAAAACAATACATCGATAACACACAAAATACGGAAAGAATGCTGAAAGCATATCTGGTTCAAAATATATCATTCCTATATACAATTAAAAGCAAAATATTTAAAGAAATGACATGCCAGTTTGTTGTAAATAATCTCTTTGATAAAATGTACGAAACCAACGCCTGGGTTTATAAATATATTGAAGAAGGATCACTGCATATAGTGGATGGATATTTTCCGCAAGCCGGTATTAATTGTATGGTTAAATTCGGAATAAAATTCTGATTAATAATTAATTATAATAATGATATTTAACTGGATATCAAATAATTTTATAGAAATATTCGGAGCGGTTACAGGGATAATTTTTGTTTTCCTTGAAATAAGACAAACTATATGGTTATGGCCTGTCGGGTTAGTCACATCAGCAGTCTATATCTGGGTTTTTTTCACGAGTAAGTTCTATGCTGATATGAGCCTTCAGGGCTATTATCTTGTCATAAGCTGTCTTGGCTGGTACTGGTGGACCAGGGGGAAGAAGAGGANNTGAGAATAGAAGAAACAGAGACTAAAGAATTACAAGTTACAAGATTAAAACTCAGTACAGGTATCATGCTGGCTCTTGTTTTCTTATTGTTGTATGTTGTAATGTGGTTTGTACTTACAAGGTTGACTGACTCACCAGTTCCAGTCAGGGATTCATTTATTACCTCATTATCTATCATTGCCACATGGATGCTCGCGCGGAAGATTTATGAACACTGGTTCTTATGGATTGTTGTAAATTTCGTGTCGGCTGTTTTCTTTTTGATACGTGGACTATATCCAACTGTTATTTTGTATACTGTTTATGGGATTATGTCGTTTGTGGGGCTAATTGCATGGAAAAAAACTATAACATCTGAATTATGATCGATATTCAAACAATACCTTACACAGTCATCGTCGCCGATGGCACATTTCCGACGCATGATATCCCTCTGGGGTATCTTAAGAATGCCAAAAGAATAATCTGTTGTGACGGAAGCGCACAAAATCTTCTTCTCACAGGAATGCAGCCTGATGCTATCGTAGGCGATATGGATTCCCTTAATGATGAACTGGCAAACAGGTTTGCAGATCGTATTTACCTTGATGAGAATCAGGATACTAATGATCTGACCAAGGCTGTTTCATGGTGCAGCGATATGGGTTATAAGGATATTGTAATTGTTGGCGCTACTGGAAAACGGGAAGATCATACACTGGGAAACATTTCACTGCTGGCAGAATATGTAAGAAGTGTGAATGTAATTATGGTTACTGAAACCGGAATTCTGCGACCGTTATTGAAAAGTTCTGCAATATCATGTTTCGCAGGCCAGCAGGTATCGATATTTTCCATAGATCCTGAAACAGAAGTCACGTCTTTTGGATTACGATATCCTCTTAACAAAACTAAAATACTAAACTGGTGGTATGCTACATTGAATGAATCACTGGGAGATAGCTTTTCTCTTGAGTTTAATGGCAGGCTTATCGTGTACGTGAAATTTTTCTGAATTGGGCTATAGAATTTTAAGCTCCTTTACCAGGTAGATAAGCTGAACACGGCTCTTAACATTGGTTTTAGTATATATCCGGTGAGTATGATCTTTTACAGTCTGCAGACTGATAAATAGTTTTTCCGAGATTTCCTTATTGCTTAATCCATTGCAAATTTCGCGAACAATATCTGTTTCGCGTGGGGAAACATCGAACTTTTTACAAAAATCCTCAAATGAAATGTCCTTATCGGGTTCTGACGTGAAGACTGTAAAAAGCGTACCGTAATTAAGATATATTGGAAGAAAGGTGTTACCGGCAAAGAATGCAAAAGTGAATATTATTGCAACATAAGGCTGTGAGCTATAAAACAATAGTGGTATGCATTGTGATACCATTATAAATAATATTCCCGAACCAATTTTTTTGCTGTCATAATCATGAATAATAGGCTTCCCTTTGCCCGGAAATAGTATAAGCAGAGAGGAAAGAACAGAATACAGGAAATGCATTGAAATAAAGTAGTATCTGAGAAGTTGTAATGGCTTCAATGCGGTAGTTTTTGCGATGAAATACCCTACCAGAATAATTATTGAGAAATTTAATAGCAGGAACACCAGAACAAACCAGTTACTATTCTTTCTTCCTGATATGCCAAATGAAAACTGTAGTAGCATCAACCAGGCAAAAACCAGGAACGGTAGCCCCAGCAGCCTGGAAATATCTGAGAATCTCACGAACTGTTCCGGTGTAATGTATGTCGAGAGGAAAGTTTTAATTACTACCTGACCCCAAATTCCATAAAATCCGAAAGTGAAAATAAATACCTGGAAATAGATTAGTGTTGAAAATATTTCGAGGTGATATCTGTTCCTTAATCTTGAGGAGAGAACAACTCCCGCCGCAGCCATAGCAACCGATAAAATAAATATTAAATATCCAAGCCAATTCAACATTTTATAAAGGTATAAAAATCCGTTATAACCTAAAGTTCAAAAATAGCCACTACCATAGTATTGTATTACATACTAAAGTAGGAAAAAAGAAAATCACTACTAAAGTATGAAGCCCGGAAAGAATGTGAGACTTAAATTTGTTTCAGAAATGTTCACCGGTTATTTAACTTTAATAAATGTACATATGGAAACAAGTAGCGAATACAAATTAGTGCCTGGCTTTGGGAACAGCTTTGGTGCCGGATGGAGAGTTATGACGGATAATTTCCTAAGGTTATTCCTGGTAATTCTTATCCTGGCTGTTGTTGCAGCACCTTTTAAAATGTTCAATTTTAAGTTTGATATATCTGATTTGCATAATCTTCCTTGGAATATGGGTCATATTATTGGATATAATATTGGACATAATATGAATTATTTACCTGCTCTTGGAGCTTTGGGACTCTTTGCGGTTTTTTTCGGATTACTGGCTATGCTATATTCGTTTCTGGTTAAACCGGTATTTGAATATGGTGGTAGTATGATCTTTGTACAGGCTGTCAGGAAGATAAAACCTGATTTTGAATACCTGATAAAAGGATTTATGGAGAATTATCTTCATATTATTCTTGCAAACCTTCTGGTGTTTGCTCTGGTTGTTCTGGGATTATTTGCACTTATTGTTCCCGGAATTATAATCGGATGCAGGCTGGCTTTCGTTGACTACATTGTTATGGATAAAAAGCTTGATCCTATAGAAGCTGTGGAATTAAGCTGGAAGCTTACAAAGGGTCATGGATGGCAGATATTCTTCATGGGATTTGTATCTATCTTTATTGTAATCTTCGGACTTTGTATGTTACTGGTTGGAATTTTCCCGGCTCTTATGTGGATATCCAGCTCGTTTGCTTCATTATATGAATCAGTTTTGAGGGAGAAGGAGAAACCGGCTGAAGTAATCGCTGCATAGACAAGGTTACCGGCTATCCTTTTAATAATTATAGGAGGGTGTCGCAAAAGTTATCTATCTGCTCATTTTCCCTTTGTATTACTTATATTTTTCCTTCGTGATCCTTTGTGGTTCAATGATTTGAATTTTACCACAAAGAGGCTCAAGCGTTAAGAAATAGCCTTGAAGGCTATTTTAGCGCAGAGGCCAGACTGCCGCGACGGCGGTTTCACTAAGGTCACAAAGGTCTTTTAAGACACCCCCTTATCTTTTATTCACACGGGATAAATCCTCGTTACAGGACAGAATTTGTAAAATGTTTATTATTTTTAAAATTGCTCTAGGTAATATTTACCATAGTTTCGTAACTTTATACTAAAATCAATAAATACTCTTAAACATGAAAACAAGATCAATAATTCTGTTAGTTGTAATGTCGATAATGTTATCTGCCACCTCAAATGCCCAGGCATGGCTTTTAAGAAGGGCAGTTGACAGAAAACTTGAACATAAAGTTGATTCGGCAGTTGATAAAAGTGACAGGGATGAAGCCAAAACAAAACAACAAGCTGATAAGAAGCAAACGGACACTACTTCTGCTCAGAGTAAAGGCGGTACCAAAGCCACAGGTCGTGGATTGTTTGGCGCGAAAATCGATATCAAATATGATGATGAATATAAATTTACCGGCCGCATATATATGCAGATGGAGACCTATGATAAAAAAGATGTGTTGAAGTCAGACTATTACACCTATTATAATAGTAATACTCTTAATGCCGGAATTGAAATGTTGCCGGTAGATGCAAAGCAGGGAGATAAAAATGTACCGACAATATTTCTTTATGATAATGACAACAAATGCTTCATGATGCTTCTGGAGAATAGTGGTTCTAAAACAGGCATGATCTCAACCCTTCCTTCCGATTCGGCAATGGCTGCTCAAACCAAAAACCAGAAAGGGGCTAACCCGGAAAAGGCTACAATAACAAAAACTGGAAATTCGCGTGTTATTGCAGGTTACAAATGTGATGAGTATAAAATAGTTGATCCTGACAAAGATGGCTATTCAAATGTCTGGATGACAAAAGATGTCAAAATAAAAGCTGACAAAAAGTATTGGAGCAAATCTGGAATGCCGACATACTATAACTATCCCGGATTTGAAGGGTCTATGATGCTGGCTATGGAATCATTCGGTAAAAACAATACGGCGACAATGAAAATGGAGACTAAAGAGATCAATGATAAATATAGCCATTCAATATCTACAGTAGGCATAACATTCATGAAAATGAATTTCGGTCAGGCAGGTAAAAAATAAAATTTAGCCCCCCTTTAGGGGGTGTA
>PLMC01000044.1 GCA_003141495.1 Bacteroidales bacterium | reverse complement strand
CTGCATAAATATCATTAAACTTTTCTAACTTTGCCTGTTCTTAAGGGAAAAACATTTATTAAAAACTGTTATGAGCGGACCGGAAATATTTGTTATCATCATTGTTGCACTTCTTCTTTTTGGCGCTGAGAAGTTACCTGACATAGCAAAAACCATTGGGAAGGGGATGCGCGATTTTAAAAAGGCAACTGATGATATAAGGAGAGAGATTGAGACAAGCACGAGTGATTTCCGAAAGGATATGACCGATGTTTCTGATTCTATAAAGAAAGATGTAACTACCTATTCAGAAAAACTTAAGAGTGATATGACAGACGTTTCTGATTCCATAAAGAACGATATGAATGATGTTACATCAGAAGCCCGCCAGAGCATGAATGAAATGAGCTCCAGCATTCGTAATGATGCGAATGAGATAAAGGAGAATATTCAGAAAGATTCCATGGAACCGAAGGATAATATCAGGAAAGAGGCAGATGTAACAAAAGATAATGCGGGGAAAGAGACAAAGGATGTTTCTGAGGGATATTATAAAGAGGTGAATGACTAACTGAATAAAATACCCTTCAGATTACATTATGATCGTAACAACCGGAATAACCAAAGCATTTGGAAACCTTAAGGTTCTAAAAGGGATTGATATCAGGATTCAGGATAAAGAGGTAGTATCAATAGTCGGAGCCAGCGGTGCCGGTAAAACAACTCTGCTACAGATAATTGGCACCCTCGATCGCCCCAATGGAGGTACAATTTATTATAACGATTCAGATGTAAGCCGTCTCAAAGGAAGAGCTCTCGCAGCCTTTAGAAATAATAATATTGGATTTGTCTTCCAGTTTCATCAATTGCTTCCGGAATTTACAGCGCTTGAGAATGTTTGTATCCCTGCTTATATTGCAGGGAAAAGTAAAACTGAGGCAGAAAACAGGGCTTCCGAGCTTCTGGGATTCCTTAACCTTGCGGAACGACTCGATCATAAACCTTCTGAGTTAAGCGGGGGTGAACAACAACGTGTCGCAGTTGCCCGGGCACTCGTAAATAACCCTTCAGTCATTCTTGCTGATGAACCATCCGGAAATCTCGATACAGAGAATAAAAATGAGCTTCATAAGCTTTTCTTTAAACTGAGGGACACATTTGGGCAGACGATTATAATTGTTACTCACGACCGTCAGCTTGCATCAATGTCGGACAGGGTGTTGCAGATTAAAGACGGACTTATTGTAGATGAGTCTTAAGCTATCATACAACGGCATTCCTGAAACTGAAATAAAAACATTTCTGGAAGAAAAGTATCTTCAGTATAATAATCCTTCATTTATTGAATGTGATCCGATTTCTATCCCACATAGTTTCCTGGAACAGCATGACAGGGAGATCTCGGGTTTTCTTACTGCTGCTATTGCCTGGGGCAGAAGAGATCTTATTCTGAGAAGCAGCAGGTTAATGCTGGAATTAATGGATGACTCTCCTTATGAGTTTATCATGTCAGCAAATGAAAATGAACTATTAAGAATCTCACGATTTGTTCACAGGACATTTAATGGGTCGGACTGTATTTACTTTATCAGAGGTCTAAGACACATTTATTCAAACTTTGAAAGTATGGAAGATGTTCTGCTTCAGGGTATGAAGGGATCAGGTTCGGTTAAAGATGGTTTATCGGAACTCCGCCAGATCTTTTTCTCTCTTCCTCATGCAAACAGAAATGAAAAACATTTTGCCGATGTGACGGGAGGCGCAGCTGGAAAAAGGTTGAACATGTTTCTCAGATGGATGGTTCGCAAAGATAACTTCGGAGTGGATTTCGGTATCTGGAAAAAGATCGATCCTGCAATGCTTTATATTCCACTTGATCTTCATACCGGTAATACTGCCAGGAGACTGGGACTTTTAACCCGAAAGATAAACGACTGGAAGGCGGTTGAGGAATTGACAGAAATCCTCCGCAAATTTGATCCAACAGACCCAGTGAAATACGATTTTGCGCTTTTCGGGTTAGGGGTTTTTGAGGGTTTCAAATAAACGAATCAATCCTCTTTCGCTCTATTTTTAAATTTTATCTGTCAGATGTATTAATATTTTTATACATTTGTTTCGTAATTAGACGAAACACTAAATGAAATGGAAATAAAGGAAAAGGTTAAGGTGTACACTGATAATCAGGAAAAGATTGCCCGATACTCAAAAGTACTAGGACATCCTGTAAGAGTGTTTATAATGGATTTTCTTGTAAAGAATACAGATAAGTGTTGTTATAGCGGCGATATGGCCGAAGAACTTCCCATTGCCCGTTCGACACTCTCTCAGCATCTCAAAGAATTAAAAGAAGCCGGTTTGATTCAGGGTGAAATAAATCCTCCCTATATTAAATATTGTATAAATAAGACCGGTTGGTCAGAAGCTAAAGAGTTGCTTGGCACTTTTTTTAACAGAAAATGATAAATTATTGTATTATGGAAATAAAAATATTAGGCACCGGTTGTTCAAAATGTAAAACCCTTGAGGAAATTACCCGTAAAGTGGTAAAAGATAATGGGATTGATACAACCATCACGAAGGTTGAAGACATAGTTGAAATCATGAAATTCAACATCTTGACAACTCCTGCCCTGGTCGTAAATGGAAAAGTCGTTTCAAAAGGACGTATACCGTCAGTTGATGAGATATTATTATTTCTAACAAAATAAAAAAATTTATGCTTTTATTTCGTAGAATAACGAAATATATATATTCTGGTTAAATGAAAAACATTAAAACAAATATCTGGTTACCTGTTGTTTTGTTACCTGTATGGTACATAATATATCATTACCT
>PLMC01000010.1 GCA_003141495.1 Bacteroidales bacterium | reverse complement strand
AAGTGGTATACGGCCGTTCCTCCCTTGTGCAGATGCCATACCGGGCTTACTCCTGCAGATTATTTTGGAAGAACATTGATCGATTATCTTCCGAAAAATATCAGCGTAGGTATTATTAACGTCTCAGTGGCAGGCTGCAAAATTGAGTTGTTCGATAAAGATAATTTTCAGGTATACTCATCAACAGCTCCCTCGTGGATGACAAACATAATCAAGGAATATGGAGGAAATCCCTATGCTCAGCTTGTCGAGATAGCAAAATTAGCCCAGAAAGAAGGCGTAATAAAAGGAATCCTGTTACATCAGGGCGAGTCAAATACGAATGATAGTTTGTGGACCAAAAAAGTCAAAGTAGTTTACAGCAACCTGATAAAAGATCTTCATCTTAAAGCGAGAAAAGTACCGCTTCTTGCCGGAGAAGTAGTGAATGCAGATCAGGGAGGCGTTTGTGCGAGTATGAATAAAATTATTGCAACCCTGCCAAAGACAATTCACAATTCATACGTCATTTCTTCAGCCGGCTGCACCGATTCACGCGACAATCTGCATTTCAATGCAGAAGGATACCGGAAGTTTGGCAAGCGGTACGCGGCTAAAATGCTTTCTATTATGGGCTATAAAGTCAATGTAACTGAATAACCGCACCGGTTTAACATATTCGTCTGGTCAGAAAAAAAGGTTGAGAATGATTAATACGGATAAAAAATACTAATAAGGATAGTATCCATATAAATCTTGATATAAACATATGAAACGTAAAATATTAACCGGCCTGTTTATTTTATTTACATTAACAGCGTTACCGCAGAAAGTAACTGTTGTCTCACCAAACCAAAAAATAAGCATTGCTCTTTACAACCAGCAAAACCAGGAAGTTGGCGAATGGTATATTAAAGTAAATTTTATAAACAATGGTACTATTTGCGAAGCAATACCCCGGATTATCTTAGGATTATCGCGTAGTGATCAGGATTTCTGGAAAAACCTTAAATTTCTGAAAGCGGGTAAACCACTCATGGTTACAGAACAATATTCTGCTTTACATGGGAAACGTAGCCAATGTAACAACCTTGCCAACGAGACAGTAATTTCGTTTGAAAATCCGGGTAAAGCAAAACTAAATTTAATCATAAGAGTATATAATGACGGTGTGGCATTCCGTTACGAGTTTCCTGAGAAGGAAGGTTCCTTTGTCGTTAAAGATGAGTTTACTTCATATAGTATACCCCAGTCAGCGAAACGATGGCTGGAAAAGTGGAATACTGCAAATGAAGGACTCTATATTGCTATGAACGACGATAATAATCAACAAAGCTGGTGTTATCCTGCCCTCTTTAATTTACCCGATACCAACTGCTGGTATCTGATACACGAAGCAGATGTGAACCGTGGTTATTGCGGTTCAAAACTTAGTAACGCTGTCGATAAATCCTTGTATAAAATCACATTTCCTGATCCAAAAGATGGTAATGGACAGGGGGAATCGGCTCCAACCATTGCCCTTCCATGGAAATCGCCGTGGAGAATAATAATTTTAGGCAGCCTTTCAGATATTGTGGAATCAACACTTACTGAAGATGTTTGCACTCCGTCAGTTATAAAGAATACCGATTGGATCAAACCAGGTCTTGTATCATGGAACTACTGGTCGAGCAACCATGGTACAAAGGATTACAAAATTGTATGCGATTTTGCTGATCTCGCTGCCAGCATGGATTGGCCATACACTCTTCTCGACTGGGAATGGGATGCAATGAGCAATGGAGGAAATCTTGAAGATGCTGTGAAATATATACTTTCAAAAGGCGTAAAACCCCTTCTCTGGTATAATTCAGGTGGAAAACATACAGGGGTCACAGCAACACCCCGCGACCGTATGCTTACTCATGAAAACCGCGTCGAAGAATTCACAAAATTGAAGAAAATGGGAGTTGCAGGTGTAAAAATAGACTTTTTTGAAAGCGAGAAACAAGACATGATCAAGTATTACCTTGATATTCTTGACGATGCAGCACAATTCGAGATGATGGTATATTTTCATGGCTGCATAGTACCTCGCGGGTGGGATCGTACATATCCAAACCTGATGACACAAGAAGGAGTACGGGGTGCCGAATGGTACAATAATGGTCCTGAATTCACTACAACAGCCCCGGAACATAATACCATACTTCCATTTACACGGAACGTGGTCGGTCCGATGGATTATACACCGGTGACTTTTACTGATTCGCAGAACCCTCATATCACATCATACGGACACGAGCTGGCTCTGAGCATTGTTTTTGAATCAGGTTTTCAACACATGGCTGACAGACCGTCAGGTTATTACGATTTACCAGATGCAGCCAGAACTTTCCTTAAAGAAGTCCCTAATGCCTGGGATAATACGAAATTGCTTGACGGCTATCCCGGCCACGATATAATTATTGCCCGTCAGAAAGGTGATTCATGGTACATTGGAGGGCTTAATTCCGAAAGATTTGATAAGACCAAGATCCTTAAATTTGACTTTTTGCCTGATAGTGTTAAGTATAAACTGACTCTTATATCTGATGGTAAACACGATAAAGAATTGGAAACTCAATATATTGCAGTAGATAAATCAAGTTCCGTAAGCGTGAAATTATTACGCAGGGGAGGGTTTGCCGCAAAATTGAAGCGAATACAATAAATATATCCATTTTATTCATTGCAGACATTATAAATATAATTATTATGAAGAAAGCTTTATTTTTTACCCTGGGATTTATTCTTACCTCAAGTATTTGGGGACAGAAATTTCCATATCAAAATCCTGTTTTAAGCTCTGAAGAAAGGGCCAAAGATTTGATATCCCGTTTAACGTTGGAAGAAAAAGCCGAGTTGATGTGCGATCAATCCGAAGCCATCCCTCGTCTTGGAATTAAAAAGTTTAACTGGTGGAGCGAGGCTCTTCATGGCCTTGCCAATAATGACAAGGTTACTGTCTTTCCTGAACCGATAGGTATGGCTGCCTCATTCGATGACTCTCTTGCTTATCATATTTTCAATGCTGTTTCTGATGAAACCCGTGCCAAATATAATGAAGCAGTGCAAAAAGGGCAGGAAAACACACGATTCCTCAGCCTCTCTGTTTGGGCACCTAATGTAAATATTTTCCGCGACCCACGATGGGGCAGAGGTCAGGAAACTTATGGTGAGGATCCTTACCTTACTTCACGAATGGGTATTTCAGTTGTAAAAGGTTTGCAAGGGCCTGCCGATGCCAGGTACAGAAAGCTTCTCGCCTGCGCTAAGCACTTTGCAGTACACTCTGGTCCTGAATGGAGCCGTCATTCGCTTAATGTCAAAAATGTAGATCCAAAAGACTTATATGAGACTTATCTGCCGGCCTTCAAAGCGTTAGTTCAGAAAGCAGATGTCAGGGAAGTAATGTGTGCTTATCAGCGTTTGGAGGATGAACCATGTTGTGGTAACTCACGGTTGCTGCAAAGAATACTCCGCGATGAATGGGGTTTTAAATACCTTGTTACCAGTGATTGTGACGCAATTACAGATTTTTATAATGGCCATAAATTCTCATCTGATGCCACTCATGCAGTGGCAAGAAGCCTTCCATCAGGAACTGACGTGGAATGCGCATGGCAAGATTATAATTATAAAAAACTGCCAGAAGCTGTCTCAAAGGGTTTGATCACAGAGGCGGATATAAATAAAAGCTTATTAAGACTGCTTATCGGACGTTTCGACCTGGGTGAAATGGATGAGGATGCTATAGTACCGTGGACAAAAATTCCGACTTCTGTTATAAATAATGATGAGCATAAAAAACTTGCGCTTGATATGGCACATGAAACAATGACTTTGCTGCAGAATAAAAATAACATACTTCCATTGAATAAAACCGGCAAAAAAATTGCTGTAATTGGTCCTAATGCTGATAATGCCAGAGTGCTATGGGGAAATTATAATGGAACACCAATCCACACAATAACGATTCTCGATGGTATTAAATCAAAGGTACCAGGCGATAAAATATATTATGACAAAGCCTGTGATATTGTTGACAATAAAGTACTTGAAAGTTTTATCACGAAATGTTCTATAGACGGGAAGCCGGGATTCAAAGCCACTTATTGGAATAATAAAAGCATGACTGGCAATGCTGTTGCTAATCAACAGCTTGCAGGTCCTTTAAACTTAGCGACAGAAGGCAAGAGTGCATTAGCTCCCGGAGTGCAGCTTGAAGGATTTTCTGCAAAATTTGAAACCGAATTCACACCATCTAAAACTGAAGATATTTTATTCAAATACGGGGCTGCCGGTTCTTTTGAGTTGCTGGTAAATGGCGCATCTGTCACAAAATTTGAAGACTGGAGGACAATGATTTCAAAGACTACCTTTAAAGTTGAAGAGGGTAAGAAATATAAAATTGAAATACACTTTACACAGCTTAATAACTGGCAGGCAGCCATCGAATTTAACCTTGGACGAGAGTCTGATTTGGATTATTCCGGATTATTAAATAAGTTAAAAGGAATTGATGTTGTTGTGTTCGTTGGCGGCCTGTCTAATGCTCTGGAAGGAGAAGAAATGCCTGTGTCATTACCGGGCTTTAAAGGTGGCGACCGTACAGATATCGAATTACCTGCCGTACAACGTAATTGCATCAAAACGTTGAAACAGTCAGGAAAGAAAGTCATTTTTGTGAATTGTTCAGGATCTGCAATAGGATTCGTTCCTGAAACCGAAAACTGCGATGCTATACTCCAGGCCTGGTATGGAGGGGAATCAGGCGGTCAGGCCGTGGCCGATGTACTCTTTGGCGATTTTAACCCATCGGGTAAACTACCTGTCACTTTTTACAGCAACGCGCAACAATTACCCGATTTCGAGAATTACTCGATGAAAGGACGGACTTATCGTTATATGTCTGATCCACTCTTTCCCTTTGGTTTTGGACTGAGCTATACGACTTTTTCAATCGGGACAGCCGAGATCTCCAGAAATAAAATCAACAAGGACGGAAACGTTGAACTTACTGTTCCCGTATCTAATACAGGGAAACGGACCGGAACAGAAATTATCCAGGTTTATGTTCACAAAGTAAATGATACGTATGGACCTCTTAAAACTTTGAAGGGATTCATGAGGATTGAATTAGCTGCAGGAAAATCAGGTCAGGCAGTTGTTAACCTGACTCCTGCTTCATTCGAGTTCTTTGACCGGACAAGCGGTAAAATGAATGTCATTCCAGGCGATTATGAAATATGGTATGGTAGCAGTTCGGATGTCAGGGATCTGAAAATGGCTATGGTAACCATTCAGTAAAAATACGGCATTCTCCACTTTTGGAAGGTATGAATCGCAGTGTTTATGATAATTTTTTTTGTTGCTTAAGATATGAAGGTTTTACTCTGCTCAATGATTTTAATTCAATCTGTATTACTTCAGGCTGAAGATGGACATAATCTCTGGCTTGGAGCAAAAAGTACTTCACCGGTAAAAGTTATTTGCTCAAAGAAGTCAGCTACTATCGATATAGCACGTGAGGAATTACTGAAAGGATGGATGGGGAAAGCAGAGGCCTCGGTGGTTCTTACTGTCAAACCCGACAAATCAATCAAAGGAGATGGTTTTAAATTATCCTTAACCGGGGTTCAGGCAAGTAACGATCTTGGAATATTATATGGTGTTTATGAACTCCTGCGTCGCCAGCAAACCGGCGTGAGTATAAAAGAGGAGACTATTAACCCATCGTATGAACGGCGTATGCTGGACCATTGGGACAACCTGAACGGAACCATTGAACGCGGATACGCAGGGTATTCAATTTTTTGGCGTCATGGGATAGATTCATTATCTGTCAATGATAAAGAAAGAACTCTTTGGAGAGAATATGCCAGAGCAAATGCTTCGGTAGGAATTAACGGGGCAGTCCTCAATAACGTCAATGCTTCACAATTAATGCTGACAACTGAATGCCTTGAAAGGGTAAAAGCTATTGCCGAGGTACTGCGGCCATACGGAATTAAAACATATCTTTCAATTAAGTTTTCTTCTCCAATGTTAATTGGAGGTTTAAAAACCGCAGACCCTTTAGATCCGGAAGTGATTAAATGGTGGAAAAAAAAGATAGAGGAAATATACAAACTGATCCCTGATTTTGGTGGATTCCTGGTTAAGGCAAATAGTGAAGGTCAGCCTGGTCCCCAGGATTATGGACGTACACATGCTGATGGAGCAAATATGTTTGCTGATGCTGTTAAACCCTTCGGAGGAATTGTGATGTGGAGGGCCTTTGTTTACACCGCTTCAGATGAAGATCGTGCAAAGCAGGCTTATTCAGAATTTGTGCCCCTCGACGGTAAGTTTCGCGATAATGTTATTATTCAGGTAAAAAACGGGCCTATTGATTTTCAGCCAAGAGAACCGTTCAGCCCTCTGTTTGGAGCTATGAAAAAGACTTCTGTGATGCCTGAATTGCAAATAACACAGGAATATCTGGGACAATCAATCCACCTGGTGTTTCTTGCTTCAATGTGGGAAGAATTCTTACAGAGCGACACTTATCAGGAAGGACCAGGCAGCACTGTTGCACGCTGTACCGATGGAAGCGTTTTACCTCAAAAGCATACCGCAATTGCCGGTGTCTCCAATATCGGGCATGATGCCAACTGGTGTGGGCACCCTTTTGCGCAGGCGAACTGGTATGCTTTTGGACGCCTGGCCTGGAACAACAAGCTAACAAGTGAACAAATTGCTGATGAATGGATAAAACTCACGTTTTATCAATACTCTTCAGGCAACGCCGGTCATGCTGATTTCTCAAAAGACTGGGTGGAGAATTTTCTGAATCCTGTAAAGAAAATGATGCTCGGGAGCAGGGAAGCAGCTGTAAACTATATGATGCCGCTGGGATTACACCACATTTTTTCAGCAAATGAGCATTATGGACCTGGACCCTGGTGGGCCCCCGCGCGAGTGAGAAAAGATTGGACTCCACCTTATTATCATAAGGCCGACACTCTTGGGATCGGATTTGATCGTACACTGACAGGTAGTAACTATGTAAGTCAGTACCACGCACCGCTTAATTCTCAATTTGCAGATTTAGAGACTTGTCCTGAAATATACTTGCTATGGTTCCATCATCTTCCGTGGGATTATAAAATGAAGAACGGACGTACTTTATGGGATGATATCTGTTACCATTATGAGATTGGACTACAGCAGGTTCGGGAGTTTCAAAAGACCTGGGACAAGACAGAACCTTATGTAGATAAAGAACGTTTTACCATCGTACAAAGTAAGCTACGCACTCAATGTATCAATGCACAGGTATGGAAAGATGGCTGCCTGCTTTATTTTCAGCAATTCAGCATGAAACCAATCCCCTCTGATTTAGAACGACCTGTGAACAACTTGAAAGATATCATGGAAAGCGATATGAAGAGACGATGAAGTCGAAATTTTAAGTTAATTCTTTATATGAGAAAATACAGGTATTTGGCAAATTTCTAATGCTTTGTTCATGTCTGAATGTATCAACAGCATTCATACAACGAGTCAAATCAGAGTCGGTCGGCATTTCAAAAATTACCTAATAACAAGTACTATACACTTATGAAAACACGTATTCTTTCATTATTACTATCCGTTTGTCTGTCATTGAATATTTTCTCGCAAACTTCTTCAGGAAGTAGCATGGTTCTCCAAGAGCACTGGTATATTCAGTCATCAGCTAACCTCACGGACAACGGCAAGGTCATTTCCTTACCCGGTTATGTTGCTAAGGAATGGTATCCCACGACAGTTCCCACAACTGTGCTTGCTGCACTTGTGGCAAACAAGGTGTATCCCGATCCATATTACGGTAATAACTATTTGGAACTGCCTGGCGTGCGCAGGTGGGACAAGCCCGAGGGTAATCCCTTCGAATCGTCCTGGTGGTACCGCACTGAGTTCGATCTTCCTGCCGTTTATGCAGGAAAGCATGTGTGGCTGAAATTTCATAGTGTGAACTACCGTGCTTACCTGTGGGTAAACGGCCATAAGGTAGCTGATTCCACCCAAATGGAAGGCGCATACAGGCTGTATTCTTTCGATATAGCCAAATATACGCAAGCCGGGCAGAAGAATTGCATCGCGCTGGAGATTTATCCCCCAAAAACTTTTGACCTTACCATCTCCTGGGTCGACTGGAATCCCACACCTCCCGATAGGGGAATGGGCATTTGGTACGACGTGACCCTATCTGCCAGTGGTCCTGTGGCCATTGACCATCCCTTCGTGAAAACCAAACTAAACCTGCCTTCGACCGATCAGGCCAAACTCAGCGTGATTGCAGAAGTGAAGAATGCTGAAAGCGTTCCCTTTAAGGGTTTATTGAAAGGCACGATTGAAAACATAACTTTTTCGAAGGAAGTAAATCTTAATGCGAATGAAACTAAGGAAATAATGTTTCTGCCCGAGGAGTTTCCTCAACTCGTGGTAAAAAAACCACGTCTTTGGTGGCCTCATACCGTTGGCCCACAAAACCTCTACAATTTAAACCTAAGTTTTGAGATAGATGGGAAAGAATCTGACTCACGCAAAACACGTTTCGGTATCCGTGAGATAAGCTCATGGATGAACGAGTTTGATACGCTACGCACCAAAGTGTTTCAGGTGAATGGCAAAAACATCGTGATCCGCGGCGGGGGCTACGTGGAAGATCTCATGCTGCGTCCCTCCAACGAGCGTGTGGATGCCGATCTCCGCTATCTGAAATTTATGAATATGAACGCGCTGAGGATGGAAGCTCCCCGTGGCTCCGATTATCTTTTCGAGCGTTGCGACGAGGAAGGTATCCTGATTATGGTAGGCTGGTGCTGTGGTCTTGCCTTTGAAAGTTGGAAGAACTGGACGCCACATACAGCCGATATTGCCGAGAAAAGCTGGCATGACCAGGTTATCAATCTTCGTGCTCACCCATCTGTTTTCACATGGTTGTACGGGAGCGATAATTTTCCACCAGAGGACATAGAACGGCGCTACATCAATGTGCTCAAGCAGTATGATGGAACGAGACCTTATTCCTCCTCTGCTACGCAGGCACCCAGCAAGATTGATGGTTACACGGGTTTGTGGATGGGTCCCTGGCCACAGATATACGGTTATCTCCCACCTAATTACTGGTATAGCAAGCTTGAGTTCAATACCGAGTGCGGGCCAAATGGCGAACAGCTTCCTCCCATTGAAACTATCAAGAGGGTGATGCCCGAAAAGGACCTCTGGCCTATTGGTCCGGGTTGGGACTTGCGCCTGCGAAAGGACTTTTATCCTTTTGCACGCAAGGCGCTCGAATCAAGATACGGAAAGCCCGTAAGTCTGGAAGAATATTGCATGAAATCACAGATACTTCAGATGGAGGCAGTAAAGGCCATGTTCGAAGCCTTCGCGGGGAACAAGTACAAGTCGAGCGGTGTCATATACTGGATGTATAACAGCGCCTGGCCCAAGTTTTACTGGCAGTTGTACGATTACTTTTTCATGCCGAACGGCGCCTTTTACGGTGCAAAGAAGGCTTGCGAACCACTGCACGTACAATACAACTACAAGGAGAATGCTGTGCAACTCGTGAACTGTTATTATCAAGATTTCAAAGGTTTAAAAGTTATCGCCAGGGCCTTCGATTTCCAAATGAAGGAGATATTCTCTAAAGAAATCGCGACAGATATTAAGGCAGATGAAAGCAAGATACTCTTCAAGCTGGACCTACCGAAGGAACTTACAAATATTTACTTCGTTAAGTTGATCCTGCAAGATAAAGCTGGGAAGGAGATATCCTCGAATTTCTACTGGTTGTCGGCCAAGGGAGACGAGAATGCCGATTTTACCGATCTGGCCAAGCTACCTAAGGTTGATGTGATGGTAAAAATTAGTCCGCTCTCGAGGGAGAATGGCAAGCTTAAACTCGCTGTTGAATTTACCAATGCTTCAAATTCGCTTGCTTTCGCGGTGAACCCCAAGTTGCTTTCAGCCTCAACAAGGGAGCCTTTATTGCCAATTTTCTGGCAGGACAATTATTTCTCGCTGTTACCGGGTGAAAAACGTACCATCGAAGTGCAATTGGATGCCTCTCTGGTAACGGAAAGGAAATTACTGTTCAAACTGGATGGATGGAACCTGCGGTCAACACAGGAACAAGAATTGTCAGTGCCTTAAATAATTTAAATGCGAATACAGAAATACAAGGACAATAAAAAATTAAATACAGGTTAAATTAATTAATTCAAAGACCATGATAGAAACTTTGTCGAAAAAACTTGAAAAACTGGAGATAATAATTGAAAATTCTCCCAAGATTGATCGCTATTTTTCAATACCGAAGGAGGAATTTGTAGAACGCCGTCAGAAAACATGGAGAGCCTTGCTGAAAGAGCAAAATATTGATGTTGCTTTTGCTTTTTCAGACGAGCACTACAGCGGGGACGTGCCATATCTTGGGGGAAACACAAATTATTCTATTGAACAAGTTGCATTTGGTCTGGGTCCTGATCCTTACACTTCCGGGATTATAGCCGGATTTGAAGGAGTTTATATTGCAGGACAACTGGCAAAACGTGCNNCGGCAGGTTATTCCGGACGGAATCATAGCCAACCTGGAAGACATTGTTGGCAAAGACAATGTAATCGATACTCAGGTACCTTTTCAAAAAGTAAAAAACCTGAAAAGTGCAAATGAAATGAGGCTTGTTGAGGATTCAGGCTATGTTACTTCACTAGCCCTGCGGGCAATGCTGGCAGTGATGGAACCAGGCATGGATGAAACAGAAGTGGCTGCCTTTGGTGATATGCTGGCAAAATGGATGGGGTGCGAGCGACAAGGCTTTCAAACAATGGTTGGTTCAGACATGGCTTGCGTGACAATGATCGGGCCTGCACTTAACCGACAGATTATTGAAGGTGAGTTCATGCACCTGGGCACTTCTTACAAAAGAGATGGACTTACAGCATGTTGCAGAAGGAGCATTTTTTCAAGTAATGCCAATATAACACCATATAGGGAATATTTCAGAAAAATTGTGGAAGATGGGTTTAAGATTGGTTTCAACTCCTATGTAGATATTGTTGAAAACAACAAACCTGCAAAACATCAGGAACAGACTTTAATAGATTTTTTTAATTCTAAAACTGACGAAATGCTTAATATGGTTCAGTCCGTATATGGTAAGTCTTCAGCATTCCTCCTAAAGGAAAAATTATTCGGTGAAATTCCCGGTCTCACTAAAGGTCTCTCCAGGATGAAACCCTACACAGGGACTCATAATTCAGGTTATACTGAATGTCAGGAATTTTTTGGAGCAATCACCTTGGAATCTGAAGAACCTTTAGAACATCAGGTAGTAACGATGCTGGATGTTGCTTTAAGGGGTCGCGGCAGTAAATGGCTTGGGGAGGAATTCGAATGTATTATTCCTGGCTTTGACTACTGGGTTGTTGAAGACACTCTTGGAAAATATGAAAACAAAGTGAAAAACCTGACAGGTGAACTTCAACCAGGTGACATAATAATCAAGGGTATCGGAAAAATCCCAATCAATGTACAGACTTTGGTTGGCAACGTGAATGAGTATGAAGGTTAATCCATCATTGAAAATGAATTAGCTTCTTAATATATTCAAAATGAAAAAAGGAAATTCAATCGTTGCCTTAATATTCTTAATATTTTTTGTTATTTCTTTACTACAGAACATGTTAGGGCCTCTAATTCCTAACATTATCGATGATTTTAGCCTCAGCCTTTCCCTTGCAGGTTTTCTTCCATTTTCCTTTTTTATAGCATATGCTGTGATGTCAATTCCAACTGGCTTTCTGATTGAAAAATTCAGAGAAAAGGCCATTCTTTTAGCTGCATTTTTCATCTCTTTTTCCGGTGCTTTATTGTTTGCAACGAATGCAAATTTTACTTATGCCCTTCTTTCCCTGTTTTTAATGGGCGCCGGTGTGGCAATGATGCAGGTAGGCATTAATCCACTTCTACGTGTGGCAGGTGGTGAAAAACACTTTGCGTTTAATTCTGTTTTAGCCCAATTTATTTTTGGACTGGCTTCTTTCCTCAGCCCGAAACTTTACATTTATTTTGTCAAGAATCTTCAGGATGTTTCGGTATCTAAAAATTTTATTATTAAGCTATTATCACATGTTGTACCCAATAATTTACCCTGGATTTCGCTTTATTGGTTTTTTTCCATATTAACTCTTTTGATGATCATTATTATTGCCGTTATAAGGATACCTAAAGTAGAATTAAAAGAAGATGAGCGTATTGGAAGCAGAGATAATTTTGTTCTTTTATTGAAGAATAAAATTGTTGTCCTCTATTTTATTGGAATTATTGCATATGTCGGTACCGAACAGGGTGTAGCAGATTGGATTTCCAAATTTCTGGTAAGCTACCATCAATATGATCCACTGACAATAGGTGCTAAGGCGGTATCAAATTTCTGGGGACTAATGACGCTGGGTTGCCTGGTGGGATTGTTACTGTTGAAAATATTTGACAGCAGAAAAGTCCTGATCTTTTTTTCAATTGCAGCGATTATCTCCCTGACTTTCGGTCTTTTTGGACCCGGTAAGGTTGCCCTGGTAGCTTTCCCATTAGTTGGATTTTTTGCTTCAGTGATGTGGTCAATCATCTTTTCTTTAGCACTTAATTCTGTAAGTAAACACCATGGTGCATTTTCAGGTATCTTATGCACAGGTATTAGTGGGGGTGCCATTGTACCAGTTATCATCGGCTGGTTAGGAAACGTGTTCGGATTACGTGTTGGTATGATATTCTTATATATTACTTTGGGATATATATTAAGTATTGGCTTCTGGGCCAAACCCTTAATCCCTAATGAAACAATAAAGGAAAAGAGAGACACAGCTAAATTGTCAGCTAAGGATAATTTATAATGATAGAAAGAAGAAAACAAAACTAATGGGATTGAAATCACAAGTAAAGTTTTAATCAAGGACAAAATAATAAAACCATTAAATAGTAAAAGAGTATGAAAAGACGATTTATTTTGAGTAAGAATTGCATGAAAACATGCGCTCTTTCTGTACTACTATTGTTCTCAATTTTCCTGTCATTGAATGTTTTCGCGCAAACATCTGCAGGAAGCAGCATGGTTCTGCGCGACCACTGGTCCATCCGGTCGTCTGCCGATCAAGCTGAAGGCCTATTAATGCCGATGGTGCGTATCATCGACGACGGTAGAGTCATATCCCAACTCGGTTATGCCGCGAAGGGTTGGTATCCCACCTCAGTTCCCTCGACCGTGCTTGCCGCACTCGTGGCAAACAAGGTGTACCCTGATCCCTATTACGGAAATAACCTCATGGAACTGCCTGGCATGCGTAAGTGGGACTCCCCCGAAAGTGACCCCTTCAGTTCGTCCTGGTGGTATCGCACAGAGTTCGATCTTCCCTCCGATTATGCAGGAAAGCATGTGTGGCTGAAGTTCCATGGCGTGAATTACCGTTCTAATCTGTGGGTAAACGGGCATAGGGTTGCTGATTCCACTCAGATGGAGGGTGCATTCCGTCTTTATTCCTTCGATATCGCGCAATATGCAAAAGCCGGACAGAAGAATTGCCTGGCGCTGGAGATCTATCCCCCTGTAGGTATGGACCTCACCATCACCTGGGTCGACTGGAACCCTGCTACGCCCGACAGGGGGATGGGTATCTGGTACGATGTTACGGTTTCTGCAACGGGTCCTGT
>PLMC01000090.1:26228-48580 GCA_003141495.1 Bacteroidales bacterium | reverse complement strand
ATACTATCTGTGTGGTTCATACAGGGGGGAAGGGGGGCTAATTCGCTGGATATTAGAATAATTACTCTTACGTTCACAGAATTAATCCCCCTTTAGGGGGATGGACGCGGAGCGGCCAGGGGGCATAACTCACAATACAAATCCCTTTAGGGGGATGGACGCGTAGCAGCTAGAGGGTCTATCTTTCAGATCAGCCTTTTTAATTTTCTTATCGTGCCTTCAGGGTCTTTTGAACCAAAAATCGAAGTACCGGCAATCAGTACATTAACTCCCGATTCAATAAGCATTGGGGCATTTACCGTATCAATACCACCATCGACTTCAATTAAAACATTATAACCGCCTGCGTCGATCATTTTACGGAGCTCAGTTATTTTATTATAGCTTTCCTTAATAAATAATTGTCCGCCGAAACCTGGATTAACTGTCATAATCAGTACCTTGTCGACATAAGGAAGTATATTCTTAAGAAGTGAGACGGAAGTATGGGGATTTATTGCCACGCCTGCCTTCATTTCAAGATTTCTTATTTCAGTTACCGTCCTGTTAAGATGAATGCAGGCCTCATACTGCACAGTCAAGTCATTGGCTCCCACATCGCAGAATCGATCAAGATACCGGTCAGGATCTATAATCATCAGGTGAACATCGAGAGGTTTAGTTGAAACTTTTTTTACGGCTTTAATCACCTGGAAACCGAAAGAAATGTTCGGAACAAAGACACCATCCATGATATCGAGGTGCAGCCAGTCGGCTTCACTTCTGTTTATCATTGTGATCTCATTTTCAAGATTGGCAAAATTTGCAGCCAGCAGCGATGGTGAAACAAGATGGTCCATTTAAGATTATTTTGGACAAAGATAGAAACAAATTGTTATCCGAGGTAAGATTTCAGTATCCTGCAACGTGTTGTAAACTGAATCCTTTTGATGGCTTTTTCCTTTATCTGCCTTACTCTTTCCCTGGTAAGGCTCAACTCCTCGCCTATCTCTTCGAGTGTATAAGGATGTTTCATACCCAGGCCAAAATATAACTTCAGAACCTTTGATTCACGAGGGGAAAGAGTGCTGAGCGCTCTTTCTATCTCATATGCAAGAGATTCGTTAATAAGGTTTTTATCAGGACTCGGGGTATCGGCACTCTGCAGCACATCGTACATGTTATTATCCTCCTCTGAACTTATGGGGGCATCCATGCTGACAGTGCGTCCGTTTGTTTTCAGTGCATCCTTAACCTCCTCGGGTATCATTTCGAGCATTTCAGCTATCTCCTGAGATGAAGGTTCCCTCTCATATTCCTGTTCAAGTCGTGCAAATGCCCTGTTTATCCGATTAATTGAGCCAATTTTATTAACCGGGAGCCTTACAATTCTTGCCTGTTCAGCAAGAGCCTGAAGAATTGCCTGACGAATCCACCATACAGCATATGAGATGAATTTAAAGCCTCTTGTCTCATCAAAACGCTGAGCGGCTTTCATTAACCCAAGATTCCCCTCATTTATAAGATCTGGCAGACTCATTCCCTGATTTTGATACTGTTTTGCAACAGACACTACAAAACGCAGATTTGCTTTCACAAGTTTCCTCAGAGCTTCGGTTTCTCCCGACTTAATCCTTCTGGCAAGGATTACTTCTTCTTCTGGAGAAATAAGATCAACCCGTCCAATCTCCTGAAGATATTTATCCAGTGATGGAGTGTCACGATTTGTGACCTGTTTTGTAATCTTAAGCTGACGCATATAATGGCCAGTTTTTAGTTTTTCGAAGAAAGATCAGGCAATAGGTACAATTTTAGTAAAAAAAAGCAACTAAACAACATAAAATAATAATTTTTTTTTTGGTGAATAATACTTTTTTAGTAAATTGCGGAGTTATTTTACATATTGAATATCAAATTATTAATTGATTTGATAAAGTCCGTTGCATTTTTGATAGCATTTGTTAGGAAATATATTAGCAATTTTTTTTAATATTGCAGCGGTTTTTAGGATATGTGAAGTAATTATAGCATAATCCATCGGGTTCATTTTCATATCTTGACCCGTGTTTCCAACAATATCATTAAAATCTCTTATATTCCATTTATCATTACAATATGTACGACATTCTTGAGTTAAGTAAGAAACTGCTTCCCGAGTTAAAGGATATAGCAAAGGAACTTAAAATCAAAAAGGCAGAATCTTTAAAGAAACAGGATTTGATATACAAAATCCTTGATCAGCAGGCAATTGAAGCCACAGAAATCAATATTCAACCTAAAACCGAAACGGAAGAGATACCAGCTTCAGCTGAGGTTAATAACCAGGAGCCTGATTCTGCTTTGAGAAGAGGGAAACGGCCAAGGACATTAAAACCTGTGGTAAAAAGATCTCTGGAATCTGTTATGTCAGTGTCACCGGATGGAGTTAAGAGACCTGAACCCCGACAAGGCGAATGGCAGGACCAGGTAAAGAAGCAGGAAAAAGTTGATGAGAAACCAGTTTATAAAAAACAGGAACAGTCGTATGATAACAGGAAAGCTCCTAAATGGAGAACTGAGCAAAAACAGGAGGAAAAAAATGAAATGAAGGAAAGATTTGATAGCGCTCCAGCTGTCAGGTTTGAGAAGAGCAACTCCGAACCTGTGACAGAACATGTGATTGATAATTCGATCCCGATGCTTAACGGGGATATTCCATTTGAAGAAACCAAACCGTCTGACGATACTTATTTCAGCGATATTATTGTTGAATCTCCTGTAAAAGAGGTTATTCGTGAAACTAATCTGCCAAGAGAAGAAAAGAGAGAAAGACCTTATGATTTTGAGGGCATAATATATAATACAGGCGTTCTTGAAATAATGCCCGACGGTTACGGATTTTTAAGATCTCCCGATTACAATTATCTCAATTCACCCGATGATATATATGTCTCCCAGTCACAGATAAAATTATTCGGTCTTAAAACTGGTGATACGATCAAAGGATCTATTCGTCCGCCAAAAGAGGGTGAAAAATATTTCCCTCTTATTAAGGTTGATGAGATCAATGGCAGAAGTCCGGATTTTATCAGAGACAGGGTTCCTTTCGATTTTCTTACACCCCTTTTCCCTGATGAAAAATTTACTCTTTGCCAGCCAGGTGAAGGATCTTTATCGGTCAGGGTAATTGATATGTTCACACCTATAGGTAAAGGACAGCGCGGACTGATTGTGGCACAGCCAAAAACCGGTAAAACCATTCTCCTTCAAGAAATTGCAAATGCAATAGCAAAATACCATCCGGAAGTTTACCTGATGATATTACTTATTGATGAAAGGCCGGAGGAGGTTACCGATATGGCAAGGAATGTGAAAGCTGAGGTTATCGCTTCAACTTTTGACGAACCTGCTGAACGCCATTGCCGTGTNNAAAGTACTTTCCGGAGGTGTGGATTCAAATGCTCTTCATAAACCAAAGAGGTTTTTCGGAGCTGCAAGAAATATTGAAAACGGAGGATCTCTTACAATACTTGCCACCGCTCTTACTGAAACAGGATCAAAAATGGATGATGTAATCTTCGAGGAGTTTAAAGGTACGGGCAACATGGAATTACAGCTCGACCGTAAACTTTCAAACAGAAGGATATTCCCATCTATTGATATACCTGCATCGAGTACCCGAAGAGAAGACCTTCTGCTTAATAAAAATATCCTTCAGAAGATATGGGTTTTGCGCAATTTCCTTACTGATATGAACTCAGTTGAAGCAATGGAATTCCTTCGTGACAGGTTACTTCAGGCCAAGTCGAATGAAGAATTCCTGATTTCAATGAACGGGGGATAACGATTACAATTATTTTATACTTTTGCACTTTATTTTAAAAATATACTTTTAAATCACATATATAAATAACAATGGGAACAAAAAAATTTATAACATGCGACGGTAATCAGGCCGCAGCGCATGTAGCATATATGTTTAGCGAGGTGGCTTGCATATATCCTATTACTCCATCTTCCACTATGGCAGAATTTATTGATGAATGGGCTGCAAACGGACTTAAAAACATTTTCGGAGAACAGGTTAAAGTTGTTGAGATGCAATCTGAAGCAGGAGCCGCAGGTGCATTACATGGGGCACTCCAGGCAGGAGCATTATCTTCCACTTTCACTTGTTCACAGGGATTACTTCTTATGATCCCAAATATGTACAAGATTTCAGGAGAGCTGTTACCGGGAGTATTTCATGTAAGTGCCAGATCAATAGCATCACATGCGCTTTCAATTTTCGGTGACCATGGTGATATTTATGCTACAAGGCAGACTGGTTTTGCAATGCTTGCCAGCAGCAGCGTTCAGGAAATAATGGATTTGGCCGGTGTCGCTCATCTGTCAGCTATCAAGTCAAGGATTCCTTTCATGCATTTCTTTGACGGGTTCCGTTCATCCGCAGAAGTACAAAAAATTGAAGCAATCGATATAGAAGATCTCAGGAAACTTATTGATATGGAAGCTCTTGCAAAATTCCGCAAGAATTCTTTGAATCCTGAACACGGAATGATAAGAGGTACCGCACAAAATCCTGATATCTTTTTCCAGGCCAGGGAGTCAGCCAATAAATTTTACGAACCAATTCCTGATATAGTTGCCAACTATATGGCAGAAATCGGGAAAATTACCGGAAGAGAATATAAACCATTTACTTATTATGGAGCCCCCGAAGCTGAAAACATAATTGTCGCAATGGGTTCGGTGAATGATACAATAAAAGAAACTATCGATTACCTGGCAACTAAAGGCGAAAAAGCCGGAGTTATCAGTGTGCATCTTTATCGTCCGTTCTCAGCAAAATATTTATTCAATGTTCTCCCTTCAACAGTAAAAAAGATTACTGTCCTTGATAAGACAAAGGAACCCGGAGCTAACGGTGATCCACTTTATCTCGATATAAAGGAAGTATTTTATGATAGACCTGTCAGACCATTAATTATTGGCGGCCGGTTTGGTTTAAGTTCAAAAGATACAACACCATCGCAAATGTTATCGGTCTTTGAAAATATGAAACTGAAAGAACCGAAGAACCAGTTTACAGTTGGTATCGTTGATGATGTTACTTTCAGATCTCTGCCGGTTATTCCCGAAATTGACGTAGCTCTTCCGGGTACATACTCTGCCAAGTTCTATGGACTGGGCTCTGACGGAACAGTTGGCGCCAATAAGAACTCCATAAAGATAATTGGTGAAACTACCGATAAATATTGCCAGGCATATTTCGCATACGACTCAAAGAAATCGGGCGGAATAACAACTTCTCATCTTCGTTTCGGAGACAAACCCATACGTTCTCCGTATCTTGTTATAACTCCCGATTTTGTTGCGTGTCATGTACCATCATATCTTGAAAAATATGATATGCTTAAGGGCCTAAAGAAAAACGGTACATTCCTGCTCAATTCTATATGGGATGCTGAAGAAACAAAAAAACGACTTCCCGACCATATGAAGAAATATATGGCTGAAAACCACGTTAATTTCTACATAATAAATGCAACAGCTTTAGCCGAGGAACTTGGTCTGGGAACACGAACCAATACAATTATGCAGGCTGCATTCTTCAAAGTCGCCAATGTCATACCTTATGAAAAAGCCGAATCGGAGATGAAGAAGTTTATTTATAAGAGCTATGGCAAAAAAGGCGAAAATATCGTTAAAATGAACAATGCTGCTGTTGATAAAGGGGGTGATGTTGAAAAAGTTGAAATTCCTGCAGAATGGGCAAGCATGAAGGTTAAAAGTGTAAAAGACATCCGTGATATTCCTGACTTCATCCGTGACGTTATGGAGCCAATAAATGCTATGAAAGGTGATGATCTTCCAGTAAGTGCTTTTGTCGGAAGGGAGGATGGCACATTCCCGGCAGGAACTGCAGCTTACGAAAAACGAGGTATCGCAGTTAATGTTCCTGAATGGCAGCCTGATGAGTGTATTCAGTGTAACCAATGCTCATATGTTTGTCCTCACGCAGTTATTCGTCCTTTCCTCTTAACAGAAGAAGAATTAAAAAATGCACCGGAAGGGACAAAGACTATCCAGGGTATCCCAGGTGTTCTGAAACAATTCAGATTCAAAATACAGGTAAGTGTTCTTGATTGCACCGGTTGTGGCAACTGTGCCGAGGTATGTCCATCGAAAAACAAGGCATTGATCATGAAACCACTCGAATCACAGCTTGATGAAGTTCCACGCTGGACTTACATGCACGAAAAAGTTGGATATAAAGATACAGTTGTTGATAAGTTTGTAAATGTCAAGAACAGCCAGTTCGCACAACCGCTGTTTGAGTTTTCCGGCGCATGCGCGGGTTGTGGTGAAACACCTTATATTAAGGCGATCACACAGCTTTTTGGTGACAGGATGATCGTTTCAAATGCTACAGGTTGTTCTTCAATTTATGGAGGATCAGCTCCTTCGATGCCATATACCTTAAATAAAAAAGGTCATGGACCAGCATGGGGCAACTCACTTTTTGAGGATAATGCAGAATATGGGTATGGTTTATCGCTGGGTGCCAGCAAGTTAAGGGATCGTATAGCTTTATGGATGAAAACAGCTCTTACGAATGGCACAGTTAATGCAGACTCCAAAGCTGCTTTCGAAGAATGGCTGAAAGAAAAAGATCATGCAGAGGCATCTAGAACTGCATCTGCAAAGGTTATTGAAGCTTGCTCTAAGGAAAAATCGGAAGTTGCGAAAGAGATAATGAGTCTTAAGGAATATCTTGTTAAAAAATCACATTGGATCTTTGGTGGTGACGGATGGGCTTATGATATTGGATATGGAGGTCTTGATCAAGTTATAGCCTCAGGTGATGATGTAAATATTCTGGTTCTCGATACTGAAGTTTATTCCAATACCGGCGGTCAGGCATCAAAGTCTACACCAGCGGGAGCAGTTGCAAAATTTGCAGCATCAGGTAAAAAAATCCGTAAGAAAGATCTGGGTATGATGGCTATGAGTTACGGATATGTTTATGTTGCACAAGTTGCAATGGGTTCAAGTAATGCACAGTATTTAAAAACCATAAAAGAGGCTGAAGCTTATCATGGACCATCACTCATAATTGCTTATGCACCATGTATTAACCACGGTTTAAGAGATGGAATGGGCATGACACAGCTCGAAACGAAACGTGCTGTTGAGGCAGGCTACTGGCATCTTTACAGGTTTAATCCGCTTCTTGAAGCAGAAGGGAAGAATCCTTTTATATTAGACTCAAAAGAACCTGACTGGACAAAGTTCCAGGACTTTCTGAAGTCTGAAGTACGGTATACCTCACTGATGAAAGCATTCCCGGGAGAAGCTGACATACTTTTCAAAGCTGCCGAGGAGAATGCCAAATGGAGGTACAAATCATATCAGCGGATGGCTGCAATGGAATTTGCAGAAGCTGCACCAGTGGCAAAAGCAGAATAATAAATCTTTGAAAATAATCAGAGGCCATCCTCAGGGGTGGCTTTTCTTTTTGACACAAGGCTCACGACTCACGACACAGGAAAGAAAAAACAGATTAATATTCCCATGTGTCGTGTGTCCTGCGCCGTGTGTCGTTTAAAAATATTTTTCGTACTTTTGTGCCTTGCTTAAAATTATGGGCAGGATTATTGGAATAGATTATGGAGTAAAAAGGATCGGGCTGGCCGTTACTGATCCTCTGCAGATTTTCGCGTCTCCTCTAATGACAGTTAGTACCGGGGAATTTTATGAATTTATAACAGGTTATCTTGAAACAGACGATGTGGACGCTTTTGTAATTGGTTATCCCGTACAGATGAACAACCAGCCCAGTGCATCTGTTACTTACATTAATCCATTTATTAAAAGACTAAAAAAAACATACCCTGAAAAGCATATTTATCTTGCAGATGAACGATTTACATCGCAGATGGCTATCAGGACGATGGTTGAGGGAGGAGTGAAAAAGAGAGACAGGCAGGATAAATCGATGATTGATAAAATAAGCGCTTCTATTATACTTCAGTCTTTCCTTGATAACAGATCTAATAAAAAAGAAAATAATAAACAGGAATGACTTATCCAATAGTTATTTATGGGCATCCGATGTTAAGAAAAGTTGCCGTGGAAATTAATAAAGATTATCCAGGGCTTGATCAATTGATCGAAGATCTTTATGAGACTATGTATCATTCTGAAGGGATGGGGCTTGCAGCACCACAGGTTGGAAAATCAATAAGAATATTTGTGATAGACGGCACACCGGTAGCTGAAGATGAACCTTCACTTGCCGGCTTCAAAAAAGCGTTTGTAAATGCTAATATTTCTGAAAGATGCGGAGAACTGCAACCTATGAATGAAGGATGTTTAAGTATTCCGGGATTAAGGGAAGAAGTCATGCGTGAGTCACATATAAGGATTAGCTATTATGACGAAAACTGGCAGTATCACGATGAAGTCTTTGACGGATATAAGGCAAGGATAATCCAGCACGAGTATGATCATCTCGATGGTATTCTGTTTACAGATAAAGTGAGCCCTCTAAGAAGAAGGCTCCTTAAGGGTAAACTTACCGCAATAAGCAAAGGCCAGTTTGAAGCCGATTATAAAACAATTCTACCCGGGCAGAAGATAAGATAAAGCAGAGGTTCAAACGGACACTGAGGTAAATACTGTGTGTGGATCCAATATTATTCTGATGTGATCTCCAAAAGCAGATAATATTCAATACAGCATATCAAATTAATGGTAATTGATTTATATTTCATAAATTTAATCTGGCAAATATTTATTCCTTAAGCTGTTATTTTTGAATCATGAAATTAATCCGTTACAAACACAGTCTTCTTATTCTTGTTCTGATTGTTATGCAGATATATTTCTTAACTTCCTGTAATACAAAATCATACAATTCAGAACATCAAGTCGAGAAAATTAGTTTTCTTGGGTTTTATCTTCAGATGGACTATTTAAAAGTAAAAAATTCAATGGATTCTTTGCTTAACATCAATGAATTACATTATTTTGAAACTACAGATATAGTTGGAAATAAACAAAAAAACTTATATTATGATTATTCAGGAATAAGTCCTGCTCTTTGTGCAAAAGTTAATCTCAGAGGGAGTTATATAATTGATGAAAGACTAACCAGCATTCAATTAACTCTGTGCACCAGGTCGAATACAGAAATACCAGTATTTTCATTTAATTGCAGCCTGATTGAACTTAAAAAAATTTTTGAATCATATAGAGAAAAATATGGCAAACCAACCTTACTTGGACAGGGAGAAAAATATGATTGGTTGTCAAAAAAAATATCAAATGTTTATCTCCCGGGGCCAAAGGGAAGATTGCTGTTGGATAAGATTTATTTTTGGGAGAAGGGAAACTATATAATATATTTTGATTTTGGATATCCGGAAAATTTGACCAATTCTGATAGCCCAATTACAGAATCTAAAGTTACTGAATTGCATGATTCGACAAGTGCTCCTATAATATATTATGACTTTACACAAGACTATATAGATAAGCTACTTGAGAAAGCAAGTAGAATAAAAGAAAAAGAATCTAAATAAAAACAATAACTCTTTGTTAAAGTCAAATCACCAAAAGTATGATAACAAAAATTTTGGAATCAATTATTAAGAACTTTAACTTTATAGAAGTGTATAATATGACCCCTTGTATACCATGTCTATAGTCCATACAACCTCCCAGGAGGGGATCATTTTAGTCTTCTTTTCAACTTTAAGTACTCCAAACTTTAGGCACTTTAAACTTTTCTTTTTAACTTTATAGAGTCTCATTAGCTGCAGACTGTGCTACACAAAGAAATTCCGTTTCTTCGTATTGGCCTGCCGTTATGTTTAGGAATTATTTCAGGCCTATATTTCAAACCGGATATTACTTTCCTGGTAATTGCCTGTATTATCATTATTTCCGGATATGTATTAAGCCTGTTCTTCAATAAATACCAGACAAACCAGGTCTTTGGCTTTGCACTTACACTTTCACTTTTCATCTGCGGACTTCTTCTTTACACAAATGAAAAAAACAGCATATCAACCCTTAACCCTGAAAAGACGTTGTTCACCTGCACTCTTTCAGACTATCCTGAAGAGAAAGTGAATAGTTTCATACTGAAGGTAAAGCTTAACAGGAAGGTTGAAGGGAAAAAATCAGAAGCAGTGAAGGGTTCCATAATACTTTACCAAAAAAAAGATTCATCTACTGCATCCATGATCCCCGGTGACTTGCTGATTATCCGATGCTTACCTGTCGAAATTGTAAACAGATCCAATCCATGTGAATTTGATTACAGGTTTTTCATGGAAAACCAGGGAATCAGATATTATGCATTTACGAATAGTCATGATATTATCAGACACATTATTCCTGTCCATAGAAAACTGATTCACCGAGCATTGATCGTCAGGGAGACGATCATCAGGATGTTTAAAGAGCGAGGTATCAAAGGTGAAAGACTTGCTCTGGTAGCCGCTATAACCCTTGGTCAGAAGAGTATGCTGGATCCTGAACAGAAACTGAATTTTATTAAAGCAGGAGTAATGCATATAATGGCGGTATCGGGGCTTCATGCTGTTATACTGAGTTTGTTTGTGTTCAGTCTTCTGTTTTTTATGAAACGAAGATTTAATATTCTCAGGATAATAATAACAATTCTGATCCTCTGGTCTTTTGCATTTGTAACAGGTCTCACTCCTTCAGTTCTAAGGGCAACCCTGATGTTTTCATTTCTTCAGGCTGGCAAAATGATGAAGAGACCGGCAAATGGAATAAACTCGATACTGGCTTCAGCATTTTTTCTTATTATTATCAGACCATCGGTAATATTTGATGCAGGGTTCCTCCTATCCTATTCAGCTGTTGTATTTATAATCTGTTTTTACAAAGATTTTTACCTTATTTTGCATTTTAAAAACTGGCTCACAGACAAAATCTGGCAATCTGTTGTTGTTACACTTATAGCCCAGGCAGGCACTCTTCCACTTACAATAATGCTTTTTAACAGGTTTCCTACTTATTTCATCCTTGCCAATATTACAATTGTACCGATATCAAATTTGTTGATTATCAATGGATGCCTGGTTCCGATGTTTTTCAGGATCCGTTTTCTTTCACATTTTTTAGCCCTGCTGCTTAACTACCTTACAGGACTGACTGAGTCACTTACATCCCGAGCTGCTTCACTGCCTTATTCAACAATTGAAAACATTGGTTCGACAACGATTGAATGCATTCTGCTTACAGTGACAATCTTCCTTTTTGTCCATTTCTTTTTAAAAAAGAAATCCATACCGGTTTCTTATCCGGTATTTTTTCTAACCCTTTATATTTTAACAGGAACAGCCAGGGATATTTCCTCAAAAACAACAAATGAGGTGATAGTATATAATACCCCAGGATCATCCACCATAGGAATCAGAACCGGCAAAACACTAAATCTCTTTTCCGATACATCACTTGTTGTACCTGAAGTAAAAAGGCACTGTGCCACACTTGGACTAGAAATAAAATCAACTATACTGAATAACAAGTACTACTGTTTCAGAGCTCAAGGGAAAAAGATACTTATTACCAATTTTCTGAACAAAAAAATCGTTCAGAATTTTGTCCCTGATTTCCTTATCCTTACAGGTCCAAGGCCTGATATTGAAAATGATCTGGATTTAAGGCGCTTTCCATGTACAATTATTATCTCTTCCGAAGCAACTTCAGGTTTTCGTATTCCCAGGCAGGTAGCACTTACCAGTAATGATACAATCCATTTTGTCAGAAAGTCCGGCGCTTTTGTTAAAACGATATGACCGATTCGCAAATAAAAGTTCCAAAAAACTTGAGTATTAAGGTATTTATCTCTTATTTTGTCATGTTTTTTCAAAANNTTATCAAATGAAAATCATGAAATCATTCTTATCGATTCTGAAGAGGCCCGACTTAAACCCATTGACAGTTCTCTTGATGTCTTAACATTTGAGGGTTCTGCTACATCAGTAAAGATATTACAGGATGCACTCCGCAAAAAAACTGACCTTTTCATTGCAGTCACTCATTCCGAAGACACCAATATAACGGCGTCTATTCTCGCAAAAAGATTTGGAGCCATTAAAACAATCGCCCGGATTGACAATATCGACTATCTTGAACCTTCTACTCTGGAATTTTTTAAATCAATCGGTATTGACTCCCTTATTTATCCTGAACTTATTGCTGCACGTGAAGTTTTAGGGCTGCTTCATGAAACAGGGTCATCCGAATTCATGGAGTTTTCGGGAGGCAAACTGGCAATGTATGTTCAGAAACTTGATAAGAATGCTCCTATCCTGAACAAAAGTCTCCAGGAAATTTCCTTCAGTCACAAAACCGATAAGTACAGGGCAGTTGCAATTAAAAGAAATGCAGTAACCATTATCCCCAGAGGGAATGAACAATTCCAGTTAGGAGATATGGTCTTTATTATCTCGACCCAAGAAGGAATAGCTGAAATGATGAAGAATTCGGGGAAAGAGAATTTTGAAGCTAAAAGTATTATGATCCTTGGAGGTAGCAGGATTGGAAAACATGTTGCTTTATATCTTCAGAAAACATGTGAAGTTAAGCTGATAGATTCAAGTATTGAAAAATGTGAAGATCTCGCGGAAATCCTCGATAATACGCTGATAATTAACGGCGATGGCAGAAATGTTGATCTGCTTGAACAGGAAGGCATAACAAAAATGGATGCCTTTGTGTCAGTTACCGGAAATTCAGAAACAAATATTCTTTCGTGTCTTCTGGCAAAAAGGATGGGTGTAAAAAAAACAATAGCTGAGGTTGAAAACATGGAATTTATAAATCTTGCTGAAAACACCGGAATCGACACCATTATAAATAAAAAGATTTCAGCTGCAAGCAGAATTTTCAGACATACTACAAATCCCAATGTGACCCAGGTTAAATACATGACAGGAACTGATGCAGAAGTTATCGAATTCAATGTTCCTGCAAATTCAAAAATAACAAAGGGTACTCTTCGTAGTATTGATTTTCCAAAAGATGCAATTGTTGGTGGTGGAACCAGAGATGGAGATCCATTCATTGCATCAGGGGATACAATAATAAGAGCCAACGACAAGGTCGTAGTCTTTACCTTGCCATCAGTCTACGAGAAGCTTTCTAATTTTTTTACTTAACTGTTTATGATCAACTTCAGGATAATAGCCAGGGCTTTTAGCCTGCTGCTCATTGTTGAAGGTTTGTTCATGCTTGTCTCTGCAGGCGTTTCTTTTTTATACCACGAGGCCGCAGCAACTTCTTTTTGCTATGCTGCTCTTATAGCTATTGTTACCGGTGTTTTAGTTTTCGCTCCTCTCCGTAATGAAGAGAGAATTTTTGGACATAAGGAAGGATACATTATTGTAACAGGCACCTGGATTATTTTCAGCATTTTTGGAACTTTACCATTTCTTATTAGCGGTTCAATAACCAGTTTTGGAGATGCCTTTTTTGAGTCAATGTCTGGCTTTACTACAACCGGGGCTACTATTCTTACAAATATTGAATCCATGTCTCACGGGATCCTGTTCTGGAGAAGTCTTACCCAGTGGCTTGGCGGAATTGGAATAATATTGATATCTCTTTCTGTTATCCCTGTTTTTAAATCATTCAATATCCAGATTGCTGCCATTGAATTTTCAGGACATTCAAATGATAAGATTCATCCCAGAATGAAAGAAGCAGCGATACGTCTTGTTGGAATATATTTTTTATTGACTTTTTCAGAAGTCGCTTTACTTACCATCGGAGGTATGCCGTTTTTTGATGCAATATGCCATTCATTTTCAACCTTATCGACAGGAGGTTTTTCGACCCGAAACAATGGAATTGCATCTTTTGCCTCACCATACATAATGGTTGTAATAACCATATTCATGTTTATTGCAGGAACCAATATGACCCTGGTTTACTTCGGTCTTAAGGGCAACTTTAAAAAGATACTTGGCAATAATGAATTTGTTTTTTACTCTGCAATATGTTTAGTATTTGTGGCATTAGTTTCGCTGATTCTTTATTTTAAATCAGGCTTTACCCCTGGTAAAGCTTTACTTGATGGTGCCTTTCATGTTATATCAATAATAACTACAACCGGGTTCTATACTCAGGACTATAATTTATGGGGAAACATAATTCTGATTATCTTTTTCATTCTGATGTTTACAGGAGGGACAACCAGCTCGACCAGTGGAGGCATTAAAATTGTCAGATTATTGCTGATCACAAAAAACAGCCGTCAGGAGCTGAAAAGACTTATTCATCCAAGCGCTTTTATACCTGTCCGTCTTGATAAAAGAGTAATTTCCCAAAGCACAATATATAACCTATTGGTATTCATAACATTATATTTTTTCGTTATGTGCTTTGGTACCTTTGTTATTTCATTTATGGGATATGATATAATCACCTCCTTCAGCACCTCAGCCTCAATGCTTGGCAATATTGGCCCCGGACTTGGAACATTCGGCCCATTTACAAATTATTCTGCGCTACCCATGGCAGGCAAATGGTTTCTGTCGGCAATGATGTTGTTGGGACGGCTGGAGTTACTTACTGTTATGATTCTTTTCAGTAAAAGTTTTTACAGCCATTGATTCTCACATCTCGAGAACACCCAGTCCCTGTCTTAAAACTTCTATTTCTTCCCCTGTGCAATCAACAATTGTAGAAGCTTCATTTCTGCCAAAACCACCATCGATGACAGTGTCAGTAAAATCATGATACTTCTCGTAAATAAGTTCAGGGTCAGTAGTATACTCAATTACTTCATCCGGGTCATGTATTGATGTAGTAATAATCGGACGACCCAGTTCCCTTACCAGCTCAAGTACAATATTATTATCGGGGATTCTAATACCAACGGTCTTTTTCTTATTCTTAAACAGTTTTGGAATCTGATTATTTGCTTGAACGATGAAAGTAAACGGCCCGGGCAGGTTCTTTTTCAGCAGCTTGAATATTGTATTATCCCTTATTATCGTATATTCTGAAAGCTGACTCATATCGTGGAATATAAGAGAGAGTTCTGGGTTTTTTGGGTTTAACCCCTTAAAACGGGCTATCTTCTCGATTGATTTAGTTGCCAGAATATCGCAGCCCATAGCATATACAGTATCGGTAGGATAAATTATAATGCCGCCATCTTCAAGCAGATCAACTATTTGCCTTATGTGCTTTGGATTTGGGTTTTCGTTATATATACGGATCAGCATGGTAAAAGGGTATAAAAAAAGGGGCAAGCCCCTTATATCGCACCGCTACGACTGCCTGCCCTTGCTACCTTCCGATCCTGGGGGAGTTCAGCAGGAGCTGGTCGTATAAGACTTGCCCCGCACAAAAGTACTATAAATCGGGAAGCCTGCAAAATATTTATTCCAATTTTAAAATACTTCTCATTCCTATTTTTACATTATATTTGTTAATCAAATAACTCAACTTAAGAACCAAATAACTTACATCATGGAAGAAAATGTCAATGCCTGGAAATCAAATCTTACTAATGGTCTTATATTAGGACTTACCGGAATAGTTTACTCTCTTTTGATGTATTTCCTTAATCTCTCTTTCAACAAAGTCCAGGGACCTGTTTTTCTTATTATTCAAATTGTCCTTCTCTTTTTCCTGCTAAAATCGTATCGTGATAATTTTATGCATGGACAGATAACCTATGGTCAGTCGGTAGGGGCAAGTGTAATCATCTGCCTTTATTATGCCATAATAATGGCTGTTTTTACTTATATCCTTTATGCAGTGATTGATCCGGGATTAACCGCCAAACAATTAGCATTTGCTGAAGAAAGCATGGTGAAAAAAGGAATACCACAATCTGCTATGGACGCAGGTATGTCGATCCAGAGAAAAATTATGAAACCTGCAATACTGGCGCCTCTCTCCATTTTCGGGAACATGCTTTGGGGAGTTATCATATCGTTACTGGTTAGCATTTTTGTCAAAAAGGAAGGTAATCCAATGATTGATACACCGGCAATTTAAACTGAATATAATTCCGATGGATCTTTCACTTGTTATCCCTGTTTATAATGAAGAAGAATCAATTCAGGAATTAACTGACTGGATTGTTAGGGTTTGTTCTGCACGTATAATCTCATTTGAAATTATTTTTGTCGATGATGGAAGCTCTGATTCATCATGGGAGACAATTGAGTCGAATGCAGAAAAAAATCAGATGGTTAAGGGCATACGATTCAGAAGAAATTATGGCAAAGCGGCAGCTCTTCATACAGGTTTCAGTAAGGCAACCGGCGAGGTTGTCATAACAATGGATTCAGATCTGCAGGATAGTCCTGATGAGATACCTGAGCTCTTAAAGATGATCAGGAAGGATGGATATGATCTTGTATCGGGATGGAAAAAGAAAAGATATGACCCCTTCGTGAAACGTATCACAAGCAAGTTTTATAATAGAACTGCAAGGTGGTCATCGGGAATAGAACTTCATGACTTTAATTGCGGATTAAAAGCATACCGGCTCGAAGTTGTTAAGAGTATTGAGATATTCGGGGAGATGCACAGATACATTCCCATGCTGGCAAAAGAAGCCGGATTCAGAAAGATTGGTGAAATGGTTGTTGAACATCGTGCAAGAAAATACGGAGTTACAAAATACGGGCTTGACAGATTCATAAAAGGATATCTCGATCTTTTAACGATAGGGTTCATAAGCCGTTTCGGCAAGAGCCCGATGCATCTCTTTGGATCTCTTGGTACTATGATGTTTTTGATTGGCTTTATAATGGCAAGTTATCTCGGCGTAAGAAAGCTGGTTTTTGTGTCTCATCACCTCAGAGCTCCCCTGGTTACCAACAGCCCTTTCTTTTTCATCGCGCTTACGGTAATGATAATAGGATCATTTCTTTTCCTTACAGGTTTCCTGGGAGAACTGATAAACAGGAATTCATCGGAGAGAAATAGTTATCTGATTAAGGATAAGGTGAATATCTAATAAAAATGTATTATGTACTACAGGAGATAGACGATGTATTAAATTCGATTTTCTCTGTGTTGCTCTGTGCTTCTCTGTGTTACTCCGTGTAAGTTCTTATTTTTTACACTTCTCATATACCTCTACAATCGCGCTTGTCATCCTCTCCCACGAAAATTTCTTCTTTTCCTGCTTCACCCCTTCTGTAAACTTATCTTTCCTGTCGTTATCGAAAAAATCGATTATTGCATCTGCAATTAATTCAGGTTTAGGCTTCACAACATAACCGCATATTCCATCCTGAACAATTTCTCTCAAACCGCCAACATCTGTTACCAGCATTGGCTTTTCAAAGTAAAATGCAATCTGTGTTACCCCGCTCTGTGTTGCAGTTTTATATGGCTGAACCACAAGATCGGCTATACTAAAGAAAAGAGGAACTTCATTATCTTTTATAAAATGATCGAAGAAGATAACTTCATTTTCAAGTTTATAGCCTCTTATAAGATCCATATATGGAGCACGATCTTCATAAAACTCACCTGCAATAATTAGCTTTAAGTTCCTACCTCTCAATCTACTATCGGAAAATGCTTCAATCAACAGATCAAGTCCCTTGTAAGCTCTTACAAAGCCGAAAAACAACAGATATAAATTCCCGGAATCAAGGTTAAGTCTTGCTAATCCTTCTTTTCGGGCTACCGGAAAACCATAATTATCGAATAGAGGATGAGGAGAAAGCTTTACAGGAATCTTTTCCCTGAAGCTTTTAAGATCATTCAGAACAGTCTGCGACATTACTATTGCTCCATCTATAGAATTCATAAAATATTTTGTGAGAGCATTATCACCAGTACGCTTTTCGTGAGGAATTACGTTGTCAAAAATACAGATTACTGAAGTATGCTTATTTAATTTTGCAATCCTTGCAATTGTTCCAAAGCATGGTCCCATAAAAGGCAGCCAGAACCTTATCAGAAGAATATCGGGCATTTCCTTCTTAATTTTAAGACCTGTTGCAATCCAGTTAAATGGATTTATAGAATTAAGCTTACGGGTGATCCGGATATTAATTGGTGGGGGACCATCAGTATATTGTGTTTTCCCTGGGAAAAGCAGTTTTGGATACTGTAAACTGAATGTGAATATTTCGACCTCATGACCCTCGGCAGAAAACTGTTGAGCCAGACGGTCATTAAATGATGCAAGGCCACCCCTGTAAGGATAAGCAGGACCGATTGAAATTATCTTCATTGGTTCTTAGAGTAAAGTCATCTTAAATTTTTACGCATTAAGATAATCATTAAGATAATTGTAGCCGGATGTGAGTTTACCATCTCTGAGAATAGTTGCTCTTTCGATCATGGGGCTTTTTATTTCTGATAACAAATCGAGTAATACACTACTCATCAACATCTTGCCAAAATCCTGTGAAGCGTCGCGGGGAAGTTCGCCCGGCAGATTGTCAATTGACATTACAGTGATATTAGTTTGTCTGGTGAATGCCGGTTCTTCAATTTCAAGAATGGGATTATATGAATAGAATGGGTCAGATATAGTTGTCACCCGATGGGTTGATGGTATGGGACCATTTATGTCACAACTTATATCAGCGATCACTGAAATGCGAAAATCCAGCTTTTTCATATCTTCCCTGGTAAAAAAAAGCGGAGATCTGGGGTCCCAGAAATGACCGGTGATCAGAATATCTGTTACTTTAGTATATGGCAGGAATGTTGATTGATATTCCTGCGGAAATTTAGTAAAATGGCTGAAACTGAAATTAAGCCCATCCTTATGGCTGACATAATGCTCGGGCCTTAACTGGCAAAAAACAGGAACATCAAACTCTCTGTTAAGGTAGTCATCAGGTGCAACTTGTTCCACATTAGCGACAGCCAATGTTTCCATTGCTCCATGTGCAACACGTCCATCACCTGTAACAAGAATTTTTAATCCTTGTTTTATCTCTATCAGCTTAAGTCCTGCCCACATCTCATCCAGATCGTGACATTGATATGCCGGTTTAAGTTTAAACTTATTGGTTTTTATGCCTCTGGCTCTTAATCCGTTGTATGCTCCAACTATGCCGGCATGACGTCCGAATGCCACTACTCTCTGTCCTTTATCTGTTGTAAGATATTCAAAATCGATCAGACTGATATTTTTTTCAGCCATTGCCCTGAACATTTCCAGATTATGAGGCTGTTTCTTTGCAACATGTGCAAAAAACAGATATTTTTTCCAGGGGATAAAATATCGTTTATCGACCTCTTTAACACCCATAAGAATATCACAATCCCGAAGGTCCTCCTTAAGCGGAATGTCCAGATATTCATATTCTTCATTTGAATAACATCTGAAATCGCTTGGCTGGACAAAGAATTCAACATTCGGATAGAGCTCCTCAAGAGCTACAATCTGAGGTGGTGTGAGAGGCACCCTTCTGTCGGGAGGATTCTTTGTTTCCCGGAGTATTCCAACTCTCAACGTTTTTCCCATAACTCCGATAACATTACTGATGGAGATGTGAAGATACAAATATAAAGCAGAAAGTAAGTGTCTAAAGTGCCTAGAGTGGCTAAAGTACATGGAGTGCCGTTCCAATTGATAATTTTAGTCGCTCCAAACTTTAGTTCACTCCCAACTTTTTTTTGTATCTTTGCGGTATATATCACCGGGGCTGACCTGGTTTTGACAGCATGAGAGGTGTTATGTAAGCATGCAGTGTGTGGTGGCGCGTCACTTTTACAGTGTCACAAAACAACAAAAGGCGAAAACAATTACGCTCTCGCAGCATAAGCGAATAACAGTAGCTTAAGCACTTCATCCGCCAGCTGGTGGAAGAATCTCCGGGCACATGTGTCCGGACGAGACGTTTCCCGGGCGGTCATGCCCTGATCCAACCCGATACGGAGACGCACGCAATCCGGGGCTAGTCTGAAGGTTGTTCCGACCCGATGGCGAAACAAACAGGAAATAAGGGCAGGTTAGGTTGTTCTGCAGCTGACCGGTCACGAAAATCAAGCAGAAATAAGCATGTAGAAAGCATATGATTTCCATGTTTGGACCGGGGTTCGACTCCCCGCAGCTCCACAAAGGACTCTAAATCAATCAATTAGAGTCTTTTTGTTATCCCTTCGCAGCGCAGGTTTCTACAGGGTTTCCGATACCTATAGCAACGCAAGCGCATATACTGGGCCAATACATAATCGAACTCTTTTCACTTTCTGTAAAATCATTAATACATCCTATCTATGAAAATCAATTATACTAAGCGCAACTCTCAACCCAGAATTATACTTCTGTTAATAGCTCTCATATCTGCTTTCTTTAATGTATTGACCGCTTACACCCAGGAACAATCTCAAATTACTGTTTTGCAGTCATCTTCAATTATTCATCCCCTCGATGAACTTATTGTCATCTGTCAGCCTGCCGGATTAATTTCAATCAGTGATGGAAAGGGTGTTGAATATTTTAAAACAAAGATTTCTGGCAAGCAAAGTTTTCTTGCAGGAGGAGCACCTGGTTTACAAACGGCCAGGTTATTCAACATTAAAGGAAAGCTCATAGCCAATACTACATTTCAGGTAGTGGCACAAACCAATATATCAGATGGTGGCAAAATATCTGAACTATTCAATTTATTGCATAATGGTATGCTTGTATATTCCCCTTCAGGCTATGAGGAAGTTACCTGGAATGGAAAAATCTACCGCTATTTCGTAAACTGGGTGCTGGATAATAACAATACCATGAAGGGCATGCAATACTTCAGCCCTTATAGTTGTGACCTCGTTGACCTCTTCAGGGAAAACCAGAAATCAGATGGGATGATTTGGAGTTTTGTTCAGCCCGACAAGGGCGATTATCATTATTATGAGACTGCTTATAGCTATCTGGGTTACTTCAATCGTGATAAAGGAGCATGGTTTGTCCGTCAGCCAAACGAGAACCATGTGGAATATAACTATGTAAATATGATTTACCAGCACTGGAAGGCAAGTGGTGATAATGAATGGATGAAAAGTAACCTCGATTGCGCTGCAAGAGCATTGGATTTCTGCATTACAGATACACTTCACTGGTCGAAACGCTTTCAGTTGCTTAAACGTCCCTATTGTATCGATTCATGGGACTTTCAGGTTGACGATGAATATACTCCTCCCGCACCACTCAGTCCTACTATGGTAATCGTACCCGGGAAAACCAAGTATGGCATTTTCTTTGGAGATAACACCGGGTATTTTGATGCATGCAACCAGCTTGCTGAAATGTTTGATTATTCAGGGCTCAATGAAAAAGCAAAAAAATACAAGGTTCGTGGAAATGAAATTTTGGAAAGGCTTACCGCCCTGACCTGGAATGGGAAATATTTCACTCATTTTATTGAAGAGGATCCCAATGTTAAAAGAAAACTTGGAGTTAATGAAAAATCACAGATTGCTCAGGGAAATATGTATTCACTTAACAGAGGACTTACTCATGATATGAATGTTGCTATAATAAAAACATATCTTGACCTCAGGACAAAACTGCCGGTTGGTTCCCCGGGCGAGTGGTATTCAATCTACCCACCCTTTGAAAAGGGATTTGGTCATCATGATGAAAAATGGCAATATATGAACGGGGGCATGGCCGGACACGCAATGGGAGAAATGGCAAGAGGAGCTTATGAAAACGGATATGAGACATATGCTTCGGGTATTATGGATTCTATGCTTATGCTTATCAAAAAATATGGAAACCGGCTCTGGTTTGCTTATACAGGATCCATCCCTCCTCCTCCGCCTGAACCAACATTTAAAATGATTGATATCAGCGATAAGGCTAACATGGATATATGGGATAAAGGCGGTAAGGGAATATTTACCTGGATGGATGCCGGACAATCTTCGGGTAACGATATGAGGGGTCTGCCTGTTGGATCTCAACGCTTCCATAACATACCTTTCAATGTTATAGATCCCGGAAAAAATCAGCGACGGGCTGTAGCAGCAGTGTCCACAAAGAAAGGATTTCCATTACAGATAGAAATTCCTGTTAATGATACAGCAGCATCCGTATATCTGTTGCATTCATCGTCTGATAACATACCCGACAATGTGGCCGGAGCTATCAGTTTTATATATGAAGATGGAAGCAAGACGTCGCGTTACCTTTTTAAAGGGAAGGAAATCACTAACTGGTGGTTTTCGGACCTTGAAAATGACTATGCCGGCGTTGCCTGGTATGGACCAAATCTCAGGTCGACCAAGGTAGGAGTATGCTGGGCTGCCATTGACAATCCATTCCCTTACAAAAAAATCAGTAAACTGATATTTGATGCACCTCTCGAAGGCGGGATCTATGCTGTCCTTGGTGTAACCCTTTCTAATCA
>PLMC01000090.1:17268-26193 GCA_003141495.1 Bacteroidales bacterium | reverse complement strand
TATGTGGCTTATCATTATCTTCATAATACATTGAAAAAGGAAATAGAGATAATAATTACCGGTAGTGGAAATGAGATTAATAATCATATTTTACTACCACAGAATTGCGTGGGCGTGAAATCAGTATTTGTTGATGGACAACCGGTTAAATTTACCTTGTCTAAGATTGAAAACTCATCGTATACAGACTTCAATGTTGCGGTGCCAATGGTTCATCTTTTGAAAATTGCTTATAAATAGTCAGGATTGAATTACTTAATAATGATATTCTTCGTATTTTCAAGATAAAGCTTAGCACCGGCAATATCCTTTATGTTTTTTCCATGAACATTCAGGTTTTCTATTAAGACATTCTCAACCAGATGAGTATAATCTGATCCGGAAAAAACGGAAAAAGGGAATGGCCCGTCTACAACATTTACATTTTTCAGAGTAATATTTTTTATTTGGCCGCGGAACTTCCCATGCATTTCTTTCTCAGCATCTGTAACCTTAAGGACATTGTCCCATATTCCATTGAGATACAATCTGTTTGCTTCAGCGCTGTCGCGGGTACCATCTTCAGAATAAACTGACCTGAATATTGCCAGATCAAATAATTTCTGATCAGCATATTCAACCCTGAGATTGTCTATCAGAATATTACTAACAACACCTCTTCGTGCATTATGGATACTGAAGGCTGCTCCNNGAAAGTTCAAAACCTATTTCTAATGCATTTCCCCAGGCAGCATTCCAGAAAACACAATTTTTTACGGTTACACTGTCAACGGGGAAGAAAGGGCCCGCAATAAGTTGCTTATCTCCCTGATCGTAAGCCTGCTGTCCTGTCAGAGGTTGACCTGAGAGTGTCTGTTTAGATAGAGAATGGGGTTTCGCGTGGCTCTTTACGGCGATGCAATCATCTTTGGTACGAATGAAACTATTCCTGATTCTTATGTTTTTTGTACTTACTATGTCAATGCCGTCATCTGAGTTATTATCACTAACGATTTTAATATTGTTTATATTCACATTATTACAGAGAGCGGGAACAACATCCCAGCTTTTACTATTATATAGAGTTATATCTTTAATAGTAACATCTGTGCATTCAGATAATAAAATCAGTCCATTGATGTCTCCGACCCTTTCTGCAAATTCTCCGGTTCCGTTGGTCCTATTTACTCTGGCGCAGGAGTCCATGAACTGTCTGCTATAAGAACCATCAAGTATTCCACGCCCAAAGACTTTAATATGATGTACATTTCTGCCGGTAATATTCCCAACGACAATTGCTCCTTCTCCAATATAAACTTGTTGATCATCCCTTAAATTAATGGTGCCAGGATAATGGATTTTACCTGACTCAAAATAAAGAACATTTTTATCGGTTCTTTCCGGGTTATCAATTTCCGGAGCATTGACAAAAAGAAAAAGAGGAATTTTGAAAGCTCCATTCAGCTCTATACTGAATTGACCAGGTTTAAATATTCGAAATGAAATAGTGCTGTCACTTTTAATTACCGGTTTAATTCCTGAAGAGAGAGGTCTTAAATCAGCCCATTTGACATCGCGGGTCAAGGATTTGATAACTATATCAACCGGTTTATTCATAACAAAACTGCAAAAAGCAACCGGAATGGGAGAAGAATAAACTAATACATTCTTGCCGTCAACAGTCACTCTGAATTCTGAAGATGGTGTAAAACTTGCCGGAGAAATTGGAATATCATTCCGCGATTGAGCAATTACTAAATTCGATCCCAGGAGTATGATAATCATAAATGAAAAAAGGTGCATTAAAAAGTTCTGGAAAATAAGCTTATCCTTCATTTTGTACACTTTAATGATATTAGTTAAAGAATAAATATAAGGAAAGATCCTTATTTCACCTAGCTGATTTACTAAGTTTTTACATCACTCAAATTATGATATGTTTACATGATGGTGTTGACAATCCACTATCCAAATAAATATTATCTTTACTTAGGTCATATAAATTTGCAAATGGAAGAAAATTTAATAATAGATTTTACACCAACAGGATTGATCCCCACCAAAGGTATAACCCCCAATATTCCCATAAGTGTTTCTGAAATAATTGAAGATATTCATACTGTTTGGTAACTTGGGATAACAAAAGTACATCTTCATGCCAGAGACGCTCAAACCGGAAATCCGACTTATAAGAAAGATGTTTATGGATTAATAATTGAAGGAATAAGAAAATTTGCTCCTTCTTTGGTTATTTGCGTTTCCCTCAGTGGAAGATCTTTTAATAAATTTGAGGAACGTTCCGAGGCTCTGGAATTAGAAGGCTTTTTAAAACCGGATATGGGAAGCCTGACTCTTAGTTCTTAGAATTTCAATCAAATAGCAAGCATTAATTCACCTGAAATGATTCTGAATCTGGCAAATAAAATGAAGAATCTGGGAATAGTTCCTGAGTTGGAAGCATTTGATGCAGGTATGATTAATTATGCAAAATATCTTATTAAAAAAGGATTGCTTGAACCTCCATATTATTTTAATCTTATTAGGAAATATAGCTTGCGCCCAGGCAGAATTATTACACGCCGGAATTATGATTCGCGATTTACCGGAAAACTCTCTTTGGAGCCTTGCAGGGATAGGCGACTCTCAATTGATGATGAACTCAGTTGCAATCGCAATAGGCGGAGGAGTCAGAGTCGGACCGCTCTGATACAAATATCTTGGAAAGTGGTCAAAAAGAATTTTTAGTTATTCAAAAAATGATCTATCTTAGATCCTGGAATAACTATTTAGATGCATCTGGCTAGATTGTACAAACTTTTAAAAAGATTCAGACTATTTTATTTGTAGAGAAAACTCAAGAGTAATCTTAGTTAACACTATGTCCTACTTTAATTTATAAGGTTAAAGCCGGAAGTGATTATTTAGATTATACTGAAAGCAAATTTATCACTTGACAGAAGTCACAGGAAATATCGTTGATAGCGTTCTAGAAGCTGTCCGGAACCTGAGGATGAGAATCAATATACGGAAGTTGTTGCCGGGGGTCGGGTTCTGGGTACTCGGGTCAGCTGCAGTATGGGGGCAGACAACTTTCACTTTGCCATATACCTCAACAGAACCTGCTTCGCCGCTTACAATTATCAGCCAACCGCTGCCGCAAACAGACTGTTATGGAAATCATGTTGAATTTTCAGTAGAAATAAGTGGCTCCGTTGGAACTGTTTTCTACCAATGGCAGGAAAGACCACCGGGCGGCAATTTTTCAGATATCGGCGGGGCAACCGGCGATTTGCTTTCAGTTGATAATATAGGTGTGAATGGAAAGAATGTAAATGGCACCGAATACCGTGTACTGATCACAGATGACAACGGGACTATAAGTCCTGATCCTGCCCTATTAAACATAAACTCGATCACCTCTCTTACACCTGCAATTGTTAATTCTACAATATGTAATGGAGGGAGCATAACCTATAAGGTATTTACAGAAGGAAATATAATCAATAATGGATACCAATGGTCATGGAGCAACGGGTCGGGATGGACTTTTTTGTCAGACGGAGGTGCATTTTCAGGGACAACTACATCTCAACTGACTATTTCAAATGCAACAACAGCTCAAAATGGGTCCTACCGTGTTTCTGTCACTTTTTCCACACTCAATCAACCTCCGGGTAATCCAACCTGTATTGAAACAAGTTTTACAAGGGAAAGGAATCTTGTAGTCAAAGAGCCTCTTTTGGCACCAGTCGTTTCCAGCAGCCAGCAGATTTGCAATGGAAATGTTCCTTCCATACTTATGGCAACATCAGCTTCCGGAGGCTCAGGTCCAGGTTATAATTATCAATGGCAGAGCAGTACGGACGGTGTAATCTGGACTGATATTCCCGGTGAAAACAGACTGTCATACTCACCTCATGCACTCACAGCAACATCCTTTTACAGGATTGCTGCCACAGATGGAGGAACTCCTCATTGTGGTTCTGTTTACAGTGCTTCTGTAATGATTACAGTTAACCCATTACCAACTACCTCTTTCATTTATCACCGATAGTATAAACCAGACAATTAACCAAATAAACATAAAACCAATGCACACACTAAAACAATTAAAAAGTAAACCCGGATTGCTTAACCAGAGCAACGGGCAGATGTTCAACATGTCAGATGCTGAACAGTATTCACAAAGCCGGATACTATATGATCAACCCGGAAAAGAAGGTAAAACAGGGAAAATTATAAGATCCGTATATCTACTTTCCGTGAAACCAAAACTATTAATGCTCAGAGGATCGCTTCTGATTTTGCTTCTGGCATGTTCTGTTGGAACATGGGCTCAGAGTGATCCGAATCCTGTACAAGCAGTTTGTATAGGGAGTGAACCATATTTAGTCACAGCTACGCCTGGTTCCACTTACGTCTGGACCATCACACCTGGCATTTCCGGGACCGAATGGAGAATAAATGGTACCGGAAACAATATTTCCATAGATTGGAATATTGCAGGTGTTTATACTTTATCTGTGGTTGAAAGAAATTCTGCAGGTTGTCTGGGACAAACACGGGAGGTTGTAGTTACTGTAAGTGAAAGACCGGTTGTAATAGCAACCCCTGCTTCCCAGTCTATCTGTAGTGGCGCAACAACCGATATTGCTTTATCAAGCAACATTGGAACGGCAACATTCACATGGACAGCTGCTTTGACAAGCGGAACAGCATCCGGTTTCTCTGACGGAACCGGAGCAACAATTGCCCAGACGCTGACCAACACGACAAATGCAGCAGCAACGATTGCATACACCATCACTCCTACTGCTAATTCAAGTTCAGGTACTCCCATAACCGTTGTTGTAACAGTTTATCCAAGACCGTTACCAACTATCACACCAACAGCCAATCCGGTCTGTTTCGGAACAGCAGGTGTGGTTTATACAACTGAGCCTGGTATGACCGACTATACATGGGTAGTTGTTGGCGGACTTGTAACATCAGGTGGAACTTCCTCAACTAATACTGTGACTTTAACCTGGAATGGTTCTGGACCATACTCAGTCAGTGTTAATTATCGTAATGCCAACGGATGTGCCTCAACCAGCCCGACGATTCAGAATGTCACTGTTCTGCCGCTGCCGGCCACTTCGCCCATCTATCACAATTAGTTGACCAGAATTAAAACTGATGATCAAAAGGTACCCATATATACTATTATTCGGCATAGTCCTGTCCGGCGCTTTCAGGGTGGCAGGGCAGGTAACTATGTCGGATAATGTATGTATAGGTCATTTAAGGCATTACAATGTAGATTCAAATCCGGGTTCAACATATACATGGTGGATTGATGGGATTGTGCAGTCCGGGTTTACTACCAATGAATTTGTTCATACTTGGAATAACTCAAGCACCTATTTGCTGGAAGTGCAGGAACGTTCTCCGGACGGATGCCTGGGTCATGTAAGATCACTTTGTGTTGTTGTGACCGCACCCATATATATTGACCTGACAATTCCTGAAGCTTTTTCCCCCAACAGCGATCTTATTAATGATGTTTGGAATATTGGCAATATCGAAGCTTATCCGAAAGCGGAAATCATAATCTATAACAGATGGGGTCAGTCAGTATGGAGATCAGAACAAGGCTATCCACAACCGTGGGATGGAAAAAGTAACGGAGTAAATCTACCCGTTGACTCATACCATTATGTTATCGACCTGCATAACGGATCAAAACAAATTGTCGGTTTTATAACAATTGTAAAATGAATAAAAACAGCTCAATAACTGTAAAAAGGCTTGTATACCTCCTGATTTTTGTTGCTCTCGAACAGATATCATTAGCCCAGCAGTTGCCTTTATATAGCCAGTATCTTTATAACAAGTTTCTTATTAACCCGGCACTTGCTGGAAGTGATGGTTATACAAGCTTTAATATTACAACAAGAGAACAATGGGTTGGCTATTCAGGTGCACCAAGAACTTATTCCCTAAGCTGGCAGACCAGAATACTAAAAAGAGGTTATAAAATAAGTAAGACAATTTTCAATCGAACAACTTTCGCACCAAAAACGGATGGAAGAGTAGGTCTTGGTGGTTATGTTTTCAATGACAGGAACGGTCTGATTCAAAGGACTGGATTCCAGGCATCATACTCATACCATATGTGGCTTAAAGAAAACATTCAATTATCATTAGGTCTGGCATTTAACGGGTACCACTTTAATATTAATGCAAATGAACTGAGTTTTGAAGACTCTAATGAGCCATGGTTAAGTAATAATCTGCGAAGAGGAGTGTTTGTTCCCGATGCTGATTTTGGAATTTATCTTTTGAATCCCAAATTCGACATAGGTTTTTCTGCATTGCAGTTATTTGGCGCAGCTGCCAAAATAGGTGATTATGCATACCGGAATTTCAGGATGGACAGACATTATTATCTCTTTGGATCCTATAATCTTAAAATAGGAAGTTTAACTGACCTTGAACCTTCAATCCTCTTCAAAACATCGGAACAGCTTAAACCACAAGCTGATATCGGTATTACCTATATATATGATCAGAACATCTGGACAGGATTAACTTACAGAACAGGTAGCGGGGTGATCGCCAATATCAGGTTTAGATACATCCCTGACCATTCTAAATGGACAGCTTTGTTTTTTGGATATTCTGTCGATTTTACGCTCAATGAGATTCAGAGAGTTACATACGGAACTCATGAATTAACTGTTGCTCTGAAGTTCGGTGATAGTTCAAGAAAATACAGGTGGCTGGATCGGTATTAATAATTTGCAGGGTAAAAAATACTAAGTCATACCCGGCTCATTTTGTGTTTAAGTCTTTAAAAAATATTGCTATTGATTCACCACATTAACTCGCTTTCCGTTAATGAAGGCAGCCAGATTGTTTACTGCTATATCCATTAATCGTCCTCTTGCTTCTTTTGTCGCCCATGCAATATGCGGAGTGATCAGACAATTTTTTGCTTTGAAGAGCGGATTATCCTTTGCAGGAGGCTCTATTGAAAGCACATCGATAGCTGCGCAGGCTATAATTCCATTGTTCAGGGCATCAGCAAGATCAGGTTCAACTACAACAGGCCCTCTTGAAGTGTTTAACAGAAATGCAGATCTTTTCATTTTTTTTAAACTCTCAGCATTGATGAGTCCCTTTGTCTCCGGCAGTAATGGACAATGTATACTTACTATATCAGCCTGAGCTAGAACTTCATCTAGCTCTGCCCATCTGAAGTTTTTCCTTTCTGACTGATCTGTTTCATGTCTGCTTACCGCGATTATGTTCATGCCGAAAACAGTGGCAATATCGGCTACTTTTTTGCCTATATTCCCAAAGCCGATAATACCCAATGTTTTTCCTGATAACTCGATCAATGGAAAATCCCAATTGCTAAAATCTACCGATTCAGCCCATTTGCCCTCCATAACAGAATCACTATGTTTCTGAACATGATGACAGAGTTCAAGTAGTAAAGCAAATGTAAGCTGGGCAACAGACATGGTGCTGTAGGCAGGGACATTAGTGACTATAATGTTCCGCCTTTTTGCAGCAGAAGTATCAACAATATTATATCCGGTTGCCAGGACACCTATATATTTTAAATGCGGCAGATCATTTATAGTCTCTTCTGTGAGAGGAGTCTTGTTTGTGATTAAAACGTCCGCATCCCGCGACCGTTCTTTTATTTTATCTGCAGGGGTTCTGTCGTGCAAAACCACTTCACCCAAATCAAATAGCTTGACCCAGCTTAGATCACCAGGGTTTAAAGTATATCCATCAAGTACTACAATCTTCATATTTATCTGATTTTTTAAGACAGACAAACATAAATATTAAATTTTTAACTTATAATACCTTTCAATCAAACTTTTATAAAAGATCAGATGCCTCAGCCCACAGGAACCGTAGAATGTTTCTGCCCATTTCCGGAAAAACCAAGCTTCTCGGATGAATTGCAACAGATTAACCTATATTGCTTTGATTACACGATTAAGGGCAAGTATATCACTGTTGCTTACGGCTTAACTGGAGGCAATATGCCTCGCTGGATGCAATCCGAGAAGGAAGCTTGAACAAAGCACAGTTGAGCCCCGGTTAATTTACAAAAGATTTATTTATTAGGTTGAGGGGCCACATATAAAACATTCTCTTTCATCTTCACCATCTCTTTGTGATGGTTAGAAATAATAATCCCCAATAAAATCAAAATTGCGAGGATAAGAAGCAAACGAAAGGGTCCGCTTTTTAAAAATTCAAAAAGGAAAGAGTCTTTTTTCATGTTCAGGCCAGAATTAAAGTAAAATGTCAGTTAATTAAAAAAATGGAAATCAGGACAACTCAAAAAAGATTTTTTGCCACAAAGGCTCAAAGACGCTATATAACAGAGCTAATAAGTATACCAAAGTTACAAAATTTCTGAAAATATCAATTTCTTTCTTTATCACTTTATTTTTATTATATCCTGAAGCTGCACATTTTTTTGACATGGCATATCTCATAGTTTTTAATATAAACAAACTTACCATAATAAGATCAGACAATAGGGTTGTGTGTAATATATTTACACACTGTACTGTCTAATATTTAGACAGTTCTTAAAATATATAATTATTTATATCGCTGATATTGTGATAATTACCTTTTTGGCACATTCTTTGGTATATAGTAATGACGAATTAGGAAACAAGAATTAAAAATTGAAATGAAAAGAATCTATTTGACTATATCGCTGCTTATAGTTTTATGCTTTCAGGAAATATCAGCCCAGGTGAAAAAATGGACACTTGAAGATTGCATCAATTATGCTGTCACTAACAATATAGGACTTCAGAGGCAGAAGCTCATTACCAAATCAAAACAGGCAGACCTGGTGACATCAAGGATGAATCTGTTGCCGAATCTGAATGCCCAATCCAATCTTCAGGTTGCAAATGG
>PLMC01000090.1:0-17245 GCA_003141495.1 Bacteroidales bacterium | reverse complement strand
TTGATAGCTGACATTCTTGGACAATATTACGAGGTGCTTTATGACAGGGGACTTGAAAGTGCTTCAAAGATGCAGCTCGATCTTTCAGAGAAACAGGTTTTCAGAATCACTAAAATGGTTGAAACAGGCAAAGAGGCATTAGCTAAACAGTATGAAATTGAGAGCCAGTATTCTTCTGATAAGCTTTCTTACACCATAGCTTACAACACGGCCAGTCAGGCTATTACAACTTTAAAACAGATGCTTCAGCTGGAACCTGGGACTGAATTTGACATAGTGACACCTGATTTGAGTAGTACTCTCATTACCGACAACTCATTCAGCACGGATAGTATCTATAAGCTTGCTGCACAAAATCTTCCCCGACTTAAAGAAATCGAATTCGAACTCACAGCTTCTAAAAAACAGATAGCTGCCGCCAGGGGAAATCTTGCGCCCAGGTTGACAGCAAACGGTCAGATAGGTTCATACTATTATAACGTTTTGAATGCAGGTGATGGAGTTACTCAAAATTCTTACTCGAGACAAATTAATGGAAACCTGAGTAAACAGGTAATGCTTACTCTGAATATCCCGATCTTCAATAATTTCGTCACTTACAGGAACATTAAAGCGGCAAAGATCAGGAAGAATGATAACGAACTAAGACTTGAACTGGAGAAAAACAATTTGTATACCGACATTGAAAATGCGTGTCTGAACTACAACAGGGGAAAAGATGAATTTACAGCTGCCAATGCAAACTTTTTCTATAACACACAATCGTTTGCTTCAGTGGAGAAAAAATTTGAAGCGGGACTTGTTGATGTAACTGATTACTCTCTGGCAAAGACTACTTTATTCAAGGCTGAAACTGAAGCGCTGAGAACAAAGCTGCAATTGCTTATCAGAAAACTGACAATACAATTCTATTCCACCGGTGAATATGAAGACCTTGTCAACCAGCAATAAATTTTGAAAACTTAAGCAATAAACTAATTACAACATTAATAATAAATAAAAACAAAAATGGATACTCCTCGTGAAACAATGGATAAAGTGATCCCAAAGAAAAAAGGCCTTCAAAAAAAACATTTCGGATATATCGCTATCGGTATTAGCAATTATCGTCCTTGTTTATATGGCATTCTTTGCCGATCGCACCTCAACATATAAAGTTGAAAAAGATAAACTAATAATTGAAACAATAACTGAAGATCAGTTCAACGATTATATTACTGTCCCGGGAACAGTTGAACCAATAACAACAGTAAAGCTCGATGCTGATGAAGGCGGACGGGTTGAAGAAAAACTTATTGAAGAAGGATCCATGGTCAAAAAAGGAGATATTATACTAAGATTGTCCAATCCTGATCTCTTTCTTAATATTCTCAATAGTGAATCATTACTTGCTGAAAAAGAGAACTTCCTGCGAACTACACAGATTGAGATGGAACAGGAAAAACTACAGATAAAAAGAGAACTTGTTACACTTAAATATGATATTGAAAGAAAAAACGCGAAATTTTCAACAGAATGAAACTCTGATTAAAGATAACCTTATCTCAAAAGAGGAATATCTTCGCTCCAAAGAAGACCTCGATATGGCAAATCAATCGAAAGATCTTTATGTCGAGCGTCAAAAACAGGATTCTGTTTTTCGTTCAGTGAACGTTGAAACCATTAAAAAGGATCTCCAGAATATGAGGAATAACCTGGATATGGTTAAGAAAAGAGTGGAGAACCTGAATGTCCGTGCAACTGTAGATGGGGAACTTGGCCTGTTAAGTCCTGAAATTGGACAATCAATATCAAAGGGAGAAAACATGGGACAAATAAATGTACTGACTTCTTATAAAGTAGTTGCACAGATTGATGAACATTACATCGACAGGGTGAGAACACAGCTTGATGCAACTCTCGACAGGCAGAACAATAAATTTAATCTCACAGTGAGAAGAGTTTATCCTGAAGTAAGGAACGGTACATTTAAAATTGATATGATCTTCCGCGATAGTATGCCTGATAACATAAGAACCGGCCAGACGTATTATATAAGCCTTCAATTGGGTCAGCCAAAAAGATCAGTGCTTGTGCCTATTGGCGGGTTCTTCCAGGAGACAGGCGGTCAGTGGATATTTGTTCTCGATCCTTCCGAATCTTTTGCTACCAAACGGAATATCTCAATTGGAAGAAAAAATCCAAAATACTATGAAGTACTTGAAGGTCTGAAACCAGGTGAGAAAGTTATAGTTTCAGGATATGAAACTTTCGGAAAAAATGAAAAACTTATTCTTAAAAAATCTAAATAACTATTAATAATTAATGTCATGATTAAAACTATTGATTTAACTAAGATCTTCAGAACTGAAGAAGTTGAAACTACAGCACTTAATAAAGTGACTCTCAATGTAAAAGAGGGAGAATATGTCGCAGTAATGGGCCCGTCAGGATGCGGGAAATCCACCCTCCTTAACATTCTCGGATTACTTGATAATCCTACCTCAGGCAGTTATATTTTCAATGGAACTGAAGTGGCTAATCTGAAGGAACGCGACAGGACAATATTCCGCAAGGGAAATATTGGTTTTGTTTTCCAGAGTTTTAACCTGATTGACGAACTTAATGTTTATGAAAACGTTGAGTTACCGCTGATTTACCTGAAGATGAAATCAAGTGATCGAAAGAAAAGTGTTGAAGATGTTCTGGAAAGAATGAAAATAGGACACCGTGCAAAACATTTTCCTCAGCAACTTTCAGGAGGTCAACAGCAAAGAGTGGCCATAGCCCGTGCAGTCGTTGCAAATCCGAAGCTTATTCTTGCCGATGAACCGACAGGTAACCTCGACTCTAAAAATGGTATTGAGGTAATCAATCTCCTGACAGATCTGAACAAAGAAGGTACAACTATCATAATGGTAACCCACTCCGACAGGGATGCAGGTTATGCGCATAGGATCATAAACCTGTTTGACGGCCAGGTAGTAACTGAGAAATAAAAAAGTATGTTCAATTTTAGGCTAAAATAGAGGTTGTCTCAAAATAAAAAGAGACAACCTTTTTTGTATTGCCCCTTATTAACATGGTATAAACGCCGGAGGCGTTCCATTAATAATAGGATACAATTAAGCATCACAATTTCAAACACCGGAGGTGTTTCATCAAAAATTTTATTAAGTGGCAACATACGGTTGTTAAAATATTATTCGGTTTTGTGAGCCAGCGATAACCCCGATTTTCTGTCAAAATATTTGAACCATTTTGTATGATTTATAGACAAGTTTGATCCTTTTCGCACCTTTTCAAAAGTTATATTACTGATTATGTGAGCGTTAATACAACTGGCATATGCTTTGAGATTTTTTTTTGAACAAATTAATCCTCACCATATGATAAAGTTATTATTACGTAATGGTTTCAGGTCTCTGATAAAACAAATACCGTACTCATATGTGAATGTTTTAGGCATGACTATCGGTGTAGCTTCTGTTCTGGTATTGATAATATGGATCTCCGCAGAGACCAGTTACGATAATTTTCATAAAGACCGGGAAAGATTGTACAGAATCGCAATGATAATAAAAACACCAAACATTGAGTTTAATCAGGGATCGATCAATATGCCGGCAGGTCCTGAATACAAAAAAGAGTTCCCTGTTATCGAAGAAATGGTCAGGGTTGATCCTAAAACAGCTTCAGCCAGTTACAACAATAAATTCAGCCAGCTTTCTGTTCTGTATACAGATAAAACTTTTTTTGATCTGTTCTCTTTCGATCTGATAAAAGGTGACAAAAAAACATGCCTTGAATCTCCTCAGAGTATAGTTCTTACTGAGAAAGCAGTCAAAAAAATCTTCGGTACTGAAGATCCCCTGGGGAAATTAATTTTGATCGAAGGAAATACATTCAATGTAACCGCAGTTGCAAAGGATCCCCCCGTTAATACAATTTTTCAGTTCCAATGCCTGCTCCCCCTCTCCATCGAGGAAAAGAAGTACCATATTGGATGGGATGGAGGACTGACGGCCTATACTTTTATCCGGCTGTTTAAAGGTGCTGATCCATCCCAGTTGGAAAAACAGATCATGGAATATATGGAAGGGGCAATCAATAAAACATTCAGACAATCTGGCTTTCTGTTGACCCCATATCTTCAGAAAATAGGTGATATTCATCTTTATTCAACAACAAACAGAGGTAATGATATTGGTGAAAAAGGGAGCATTACCAAACTGTACATGTTTTCAGGTATCGGTTTATTAATATTACTGATTGCCTGCTTCAATTTTGTAAACATCAGCACTGCTTTATCTTTCCAGAGGGCAAAAGAGGTTTCGGTGAAGAAAATATTCGGGTCAGAAAGGAAAAATATTATCCTGTTTTTCTTAATCGAAACGGCTATAGCTATCTCCGTTTCTCTTTTACTAGCTTTTATACTGGTTAAAATACTTCTTCCAGTTATCGCCGGTATGATCGGCAAAGATCTTTCACTAACAGTGATAAAGCTCCCGGAATGGATACTGATTTTTACTTCACTGTTCCTCTTTTGCACTGTTTTTGCCAGCTTTTATAGCTCCTTTTATCTTTCTTCAATTAATCCGCTGGCATTACTAACTGATATAAACCAGGGTAAGCGGAAACAATCCTCTCGAAATATTCTGGTGACATTTCAGTTTGCTATTTCAACAGGACTCATTATTTCATGTCTGGTTATCTATTCTCAGATGCAATTCGTCAGAAAGGAATATAAGGGTTTCGACGAAAAGAATCTTCTTATTGTCAATCTGAGTTCAAAAACATCAGCATCGTATGGATTAATTGAAGAGAAACTATCTTCAGTTCCAGGTGTTATTTCAGTGGCTGTATCTGCCGGTGGCCGGCCCGGTTTGGGATTTACATCAAACGGTTATCAACCTGAAGGAGTAGAAAAACCGGTAATGTTAAATGCACTTTATGTCGATGAAAATTACCTTAAGACCCTGAGGATTTCTCTCGTAGATGGCCGTGATTTTAGAAACATAAAAGTCGACAGTAATAAAGTTATTATCAATCAGACATTTGCTAAAATGTTTGGGTGGGATAAACCATTAGGCAAGTTTATCTATAGAGGAGCTAAATATGAAGTAATCGGCGAGGTTAAAGATTTCAACACTTCAGCACTTTACAATAAAACACAGCCAATTTTCATTTCAACTGTTAACGAATTCAGAGATTTTGAAGATTTAATTATTAGGTTTCAGCCTCTGTACATATCTGATGTTCTGAAAAGTACCGAGACACTAATACAGGAAATTGATCCAACGAGACCGTTCAATTATGAGTTTTTGGAAGACTCAATAAATTCATCATATGCATTAGATCTGAAACTGAACATTTTATTCCTGGTTCTTTCTGTCATAGCAATATTTATTTCCAGCCTAGGTTTATTTGGTCTGGCTACCTTCACCACTGAGAGCAGAATGAAGGAGATTAGTATCAGGAGAATAAATGGTGCTTCAATAAGTGATGTGTTCCGGAAATATAATATTGAATTATTAAGATGGGTTTTGATCTCTTTTGTGATAGCCTTTCCAGTTGGCTATTATGCCATGAGCAGATGGCTCAATAATTTTGCTTATAAGACCCCGATCAGCATATGGCTCTTAATATCATCAGGATTGTTTACTCTGACAATAGGATTAATTACGGTAAGCTGGGCTGCTAACAAAGCTGTCAGAAGCAATCCTGCTGAAACACTTCGGAAAGAATAAATCGGCTTAAGGTATAAGGTAAAAAAATCAGAATAACATCGAAATAGTGGTCCCTTTTCCCGGTGCAGAATCACAAGTAATGTTCCCATTATGCAACCGTAAGATTTGCCGCGACAGGCTTAACCCTATTCCCGAACCTGATTCCTTGGTAGTGAAGAAAGGAACAAAAACTTTCTCAAGGGTTTCCTGATCCATTCCAGGTCCATTGTCCTGAACAGTTAATATAACCCTACCATCACGATCTTTCGAAGCATTTAATTCTATCGTATTTCCTTCCCTGATCTCACCAAAAGCCTCAATCGAATTCTTGACTACATTCAAGAAGACCTGGGCTAGCAGTTTATCATCGGCCATTAATGTAAGATCTTTAGGAGAAACTGTGGTACCGATCACCGGCTTTATAACGTTTTTATATCCATTCGAATCAAAATAGCCGTTTACCAGTATTACTATCCTTTCGAAAAACTCTTCAACATTTACCCTGGTAAACTCTGGTTTTGGTAATTGTGTAAAACTTCTGTAAGACTCAACAAAATGAATAAGACCTTTGCCATGGTTCTCAATAATATTCAGACCGCGTATTGTATCCGAAATTATTCTTGGTGTAATATTTTCAGGACTGGAGTGCACTTCCCCTGTTTTATAGAAACCTGATAGTGTTGAGCTGAGAGATGTTATTGGCGCTACTGAATTCATAATCTCATGATTCAGAATCCTGATAAGTTTTTGCCATGAATCCATCTCATGTATGTCGAGTTCGCTTTTTATATCCTGCAATGTCACTATTTTTACTTCGCGGTTCTGCATTATTATAGTCTGGGAGTGTACAGCCAGACTCATGAGATTATGGCCCACCTTTACATTTATCCGTTTTTGTTCTCCCGATTCAATCTTTGCAAGCATATCCACCAGTTTCGGATCAATAACCTTTAACTTATTAATATGTGAAATATGCTCCAATCCGAACATCCGCTTAATTTCCGGATTAGTGTATTCTACAACTCCATTTTTATAGAAAGAAATGATACCTGTCCTGATCTTCTCCATTATGCTTTTGTAAAACTTCTCTTGTAATTCAATGCTTATCCTTGCCTCTTTAAGTTTATTATTCAATTCATTAAGACTTCTGTTAAGCAGTTTTTCATTCGCAAAACCTACACCCTCCGGAAAAAACAGTGAGGTGTCTTCATTCCTGACCGCATTAAAAAAATATGCTAGTTTTTTATTGGTCCGATTAAGCCACAAACCGAATGAAACAGTGAGCAAAACAATAAGAATAGATGATATTACGGTATATGTAAGATCCTTACCTAAATTGAATGCAAGTGCTAATGTAAAAAGTATTATCCCTGCCAGGTAGGCAATGATTACAAGGTAAAATCTTTTATAGATCATACTTTTTCAGCTTATTATAGAGGGTCTGCCGCGTAATGCCAAGTTTTGATGCAACAACACTCAAATTATTGTCATGCCTCTTAATAGATTCGGCTATCAGCTTTTTCTCCATTTCTTCGAGAGTAGTATTGTCGTTGCCGGGCACTCCTTTTGAAGCAGTATTAAAAGAAAAATCAGATAGACCAAGCACCGCTGAGTCAGAGAGGATTACGGCCTTTTCTATTGAATGCTGAAGTTCACGTATGTTTCCCGGCCACTGGTAATTCGAAAGTTTTTCAAGTGCCTGAGTATTTATTTTCTTTGCCGGCTTATTATATTTCTCACTATAGGATCTTATGAAATGAAATGCCAGCACAGGAATGTCATCAACTCTGTCCCTCAGAGGCGGCACCTCGATCTGAATAGTATTTATTCTGTAGAGAAGGTCCTCTCTGAATAAGCCTTCGCTTACCCTCGCAGGAAGAATACAATTTGTTGCACAGATTAATCGTATATCAGTCGGGATCTGTCTGTTTGATCCTATCCTGACTATATATCTGTTCTGAAGAGCACTAAGTAGTTTAGCCTGTGATTGTAAAGAAAGGTTTCCTATCTCATCAAGAAAAAGTGTACCCTTGTGAGCTGTTTCAAATTTACCCGAACGGTCCTCTTTAGCATCGGTAAATGCACCTTTTACATGACCAAACATTTCACTTTCAAACAGGGTTTCGGTAATAGAACCCATATCCACACTAACCATAAGTTCATTGTTCCTTTTTGAAAGATTGTGAATTTCCCTNNGCTACTTTCCTGACAATATTCATCACATTAATCATTGTTGGAGATGCACCCAGGACTATTCTTTCTTCGCCTCTTTTTATTTCCTTTTTCAGGAACTGATTATCATTTTTAAGGATGAGCGCTTCTTTCCTCGAAATCCTCAGTTTCCATGCCGCATTTATTGTAGCTAGTAACTTTTCGTTATCCCATGGTTTGAGAATGAAGTCAATAGCTCCTTCTCTCAGAGCCTTTACCGCAAGTTCAACATCGCCATAAGCTGTTATCATTACAACACTTATATTGGAGTCATATTTCAATATTTCTTTCATCCAGTAAAGTCCCTCATTTCCTGAATTAATACCTGCCTGAAAATTCATGTCGAGCAACACGATATCTATTTCATTCAGCTCCAATACTTCATGTATCCTTTTGGGACTGCTGATAGAAATAACTTTTTCTACCTCATACTGCAACATCATTTCAAGTGCACTGATAACACTCTTGTTGTCATCAACAATGAGCAGGGTTCCCTTTATCATGGTTCAATTTTTTACCAAAATACTGAATTTTAATATTATGTATCAAATATATGTCAAATAATTAGACACACATTTATTAATTATTTCTTTATAATAAAATAGGCGGAAGATAATTATAGGAGCTATATAATGACGCATTTTATAAACAGGAAGCAAGGTCGCGTCAAAAAATCCTTTGTGAACCTTCGTGCTACCCTTAGTGTACCTTTGTGGTAAAATATAATTCATTTAACCACAAAGGATCACAAAGTACAACTCAAAGTAACACAAAGTAAAAAAACAACTCTTAATAGATGGACTCTGTTATTGTCATTTACTTTTAAACCAATCATTCATATTTCAACGTTTCAACAGGATTAGAGTTTGCGGTCCTAGTGACCTGATAGCTGACAGTCAGGAATACTAAAACGGCGGATACCAAACCAGCCACAACAAAAATCCATAGATTAATATTATCATGGTATTCAAAGTTCTGCAACCACTTTACAATGAGGACATAGGCAAGTGGAAATGCCACAAACATTGATATTAATACCAGTAACATGAATTCAAATGACAGCTTTTTTAAGATATCTCGGGGGGTTGCTCCCATTACCTTCCTGATGCCTATTTCTTTTGTTTTCTTATCGGCATTTATCATGGACATTCCGAAAATCCCGAGTAAAGCAATTAATAGTGTAAGGCTTGAAAACAGCATTAAGGTCTTTCCGAAACGGTAATCTTCACTATACAATTCATTTATCGAGTCGTTAAGAAATGTATATCCAAACGGTTTATCTATTGCAAATTCATTCCAGATACCTTTGATAAAATTGATCGAGCCGGAAATATCGTCTGTACTTAGTTTTACAAATAATTTTCTTACTGCCTGCTGATTACAAAGTATCAGCATCGGAGGAATTTTATTTCGAAATGAATGAACATGAAAATCCTCAACAACACCGATTATGGTTCCAAAATTCAGCTTTGTCCCAATCGGATCGGTAATCCCTAATGCCTCAATAGCGCTCTTGTTTATTATTACATTTCCATTTTCATTTCCCATTTCTTCCAAAAAGTCTCTTCCCACCAGAAGTTTTAACCCTAGAGTGCTGACAAAATTATAATCAACCATAAGTCCTTCAGTGTTAACAATTTTTGTATTATCATCAACTCTTGGAAGTCCTATTCCCATTGTATTTGTCGTGGGCAAAGCCCACATCGATCCTGTTACGTTTTCAACTTTAGGAGATGATTTTATTTTGTTTTTAATTGTCTTGTAATTCTTTCTGACACCATCATCACTCATATTTACACAGATTACCTTATTTGTGTTGAAGCCAAGATCGCTTGATTTGAAATATTTTATCTGACTGTAAATAGTTCCGGTACAGATTATTAGAACAATAGATATTGTAAGCTGCAATATGTTAAGCGTTTTAGTGAAAAATGAACTGCCAGTTCCTTTTCCGGTTGTCTTTTTCAGAATATCAATTGGTTTGGAACTGAGAATTCTCACTGCCAGGTATAACCCGGAGCCAACCCCTATTAAAATTGTCACAATGATCAATCCTATGGTGAAATGCCAGTTTTGGATATAGTTTATCGTAAGAAGCTTATTAAAAAGAGGATGGCTGAAATATGGCAACACTAATTCGGTTATTGATATTCCAAATGGAAGAGCGATAAGAGAAATAAAAATTGTTTCTCCCAATATCTGCCTGATAATTAATAATCTGCTCGCTCCGGCTGTCATTCGGAGACCGAATTCTTTTAATCTTTGTTCAGATCTTGAGGTTGATAATAATATGTAATTAAAACTTGCTGTTAACATTATCAACAAAGCGACTATTGAGTAAATATAGATGTTCCGAGAGTTTCCGTGAGGACTATCGCCGCTTCCTTTTATTTGATCAGAATGAAAATAAATATCTTTAAAAGGCTGCAATTTGAATTTCATCCCAAAAGGTTCCTTGTCAAAATGCTTTCCTTCATATCCGGCCATTATTGTTTCAAGATATTCAGGCTTATAATTTTCAGGAAATAATACCAGTGTGGTGAAGAAAAAACCCATAGGCCACGTGTTGGCATAATATTCGGGACCTTTTTTTTCGTTATCGGTGCTCATAACAAGTTTATCCAACTGCTTTAGAGCAATATCAATATCCATAATGATATCCGGTTTGAAGGTTGAAGTGACCGGCAGGTCTTTAATTAGTCCTGTAACCGTGAGAGCATATGAATCGCCGTTATTCATCATCACCAGAAGTTTCCCCAATGGTGATACGTCACCAAAGTATTTTTTTGCAAAGGATTTTGTAATGATCACCGAATTAGGTTCTTTCAGGAAGTTTTCCTGCTTTCCTTCCAGAACATCGAAAGTCAATATGTTAAATAACTCATTATCTGCACAGTAAACATTACCCTCATAAAATACTTTATTATCGTATTTAAAACTTGTATTGCCAATATTAATATACCTTGCCATTTTAAAAGTTTCAGGAATGTCAGAACGAAGGGTAGTCTTTAGAACATAAGGAGTGGTCGAATAAACCTCTCCTGAAGGCTTAAGTTCCTGGTTGATCCTGTAAATATGATTCAGATGCTTGTTATGTTTATCATATCTGAGCTCTGTTGAGATATATAATAACAGAATAAATGTACCAGCCAGTCCGATTGAAAGGCCTGCAAGGTTAATTATTGAATAAATCTTCTGTCTTAGGAAGTTTCTGAGTACCAGTTTCAAATTAAATTTTATCATGATTCGAAGTTTTATTAAGATTGTATTACCTATTTACAGATGATGTAAAGCTTATATACAATCAGAATGCCAGTTTCATAACACTCTTATAATGTGATATTTAATAATTAATTACAGAAAAGGTTGAGTAATTGTTTACCAGTCCACTGAGTAATTATTACACAATAATAAGTATTTTTAATGCCTTCTAATTAAGTAATCGAGGACCTCACCTAACAGGTTTTCTCCAATATTTTTTACAATGAAAGGATCCTTTTAAAGTTGTCCGGTTAACAAAAATCGAATTTATGAAGAATAAAGGAAAAATATTAATAGTTGATGATAATGAAGAGATATTAATCTCTTTGAAACTCTTTCTGTCAAACCATTTTGATATTGTAGATGTAGAAAAGAATCCTAACACAATTCCTGAAATAATTCAGCGCCAGAACTACGATGTAATTATTCTTGACATGAATTTTTCAGCTGGGATAAACAGCGGCAATGAAGGAATCTATTGGTTGAGTAAGATTCTGGAATACGACCCGCTGGCAACTGTGTTGTTTATTACGGCTTATGGTGATATTGAAATGGCGGTTAAAGCAATAAAGGAAGGAGCAACAGATTTTATACAGAAACCATGGGATGACGAAAAACTGCTGGTTACAATTATGACAGCAGTCAAATTAAGAAAATCTAACCTCGAAATTAAGAAACTCAGGAATAAACAAATCCATCTAAACGAGAATATCAATAAGTCATTTAACATGTTTGCCGGTAATTCTCCGGAGATGAAAAAAGTGTTTAAAACGATTGCCAAAGTTGCAGGGACTGAAGCAAATATTCTTATACTTGGTGAAAATGGTACCGGAAAGGAACTCATTGCCAGAGAGATTCATAAACAATCATTAAGATCAGGCGAAGTTTTTGTGAACGTTGATATGGTTTCTTTCAATGAGGGAGTATTTGAGAGCGAATTGTTTGGCCATGTGAAAGGCGCATATACAGATGCGAAAGATGAGAGGGCCGGCCGGTTTGAAATAGCCTCCGGAGGTACATTGTTTTTAGATGAAATCGGGAACCTTACAATGTCAATGCAGTCCAAGGTTCTTGCTGCAATTCAAAACCGTGAAATATTCCGGATAGGTTCAAACAGACCGATAACAATTGATATAAGATTGATCTCAGCAACCAATAAGCCCATTAACGAAATGGTAGCTGTGAATACTTTCAGGGAGGACTTGCTTTACAGAATTAATACGATACAGATTTTTCTACCTCCATTGAGGCACAGGATTGAGGATATTCCTTCACTGGTCAATCATTTTCTTACTATGTATAGTGAAAAATATAATAAAGAGGAGTTGAAAGTTTCAAGTAAGGGTATGGATGCATTACTTAAATATAGCTTCCCAGGTAATATCCGGGAGCTGGAACATATGGTTGAGAAAGCAGTTATTCTTTGTGAATCAGGCACTTTGAAACAGGAGGATCTGTTTTTCCAGCAAAATATTTCTCATGCTCCCGGTAAAAGGTCTTTTGATCTTGAAATGAATGAAAAACAACTCATTTTGGATGCTCTGGAAATGCATGGTAATAATTATACAAAAGCCAGTAATGAATTGAATATAAGCAGAAAAACACTTTATAACAAAATTAAAAAATATGGTTTTTAATCGCTTTTTCAGATTTGTAATATTACAGGCAATATTACTTGCCATAACTGGAACTTTCTTTTTATGGACTCTGACCCGGGATTACCTGTTAATTACAAAATTTACTCTAGGATTTATCTGGGTAATACAAATTATATTACTCATTCACTATCTTACAAGAACTAACAGAGGTCTTGACAATTTTCTACAATCAGTCAGGCATCTTGATCCTGCCAGGGGAATTACTGTAGGTGATAAATCATTTGACCATTTGAACCTGACCTACAATGAGATAATTGATTCAATCCAAAAGGTAAAAATTGAAAAAGAAGCTGAACATCACTACTTTCAGAATACAATTGAACATGTTGATATCGGACTGATATCATTTAATGATGAGGGTCAGATTGAGCTATTCAATAAGGCTGCCAGAGAGTTATTTAAAGTTGAGTTTTTAAGGAATATTCAGGAGTTGAACAAAACAATACCGGGTATTTCGGAGCAGTTGTTTTCGTTGAAACAAAGACATTCCATAGTGATAAAAGTCGTCTCTGGCGATGAAATTCTGAAATTATCGATCAGGAAAACAGTATTTAAGATACACGATAACATAATTAATCTGGTTTCAATTCAAAACATTCGCACTGAGCTTGAAGATGAAGAAATCGAAGTATGGAAAAAACTCATAAGTGTACTTACGCATGAAATTATGAATTCGGTTGCGCCTATTAAATCACTGACTAATACAATGATAACAATAGTTGAAAAGAACAGTCCATCAGACAAGAACAAAGAATCTGAATATAATGTTGATACATTAATGGCTCTGAAGGCCATTCAGAAAAGAAGCAAGGGGCTTTTAAATTTTGTTGAAACCTACAAAAACCTGACAAAGGTGCCGAATCCCGTGTTTCAGGATTTAGATCTGAAGAGCCTCTTAGATGAAATTATAACTTTGATGGACAGCGAAATACAATTAAATAACATAAGTTTAACTTCAGAAATCAATCCAGCAAATCTTAAAGTTAAAGCTGATGAAAGATTAATCACCCAGGTGGTAATTAATCTGATTAAAAATTCTATCGAGTCTGTCAATAAGAAGAAAGATGGGAAGATTCAGATTAAAGCCTGTATATCTTCCCAATCTGAAACAATTATACAGGTAATTGACAATGGGACTGGGATAGCCGCTGATTTGATTGATAAGATTTTTATACCATTTTTTACTACCAAAGAGCATGGCTCGGGTATAGGGTTAAGCTTGTCACGACAAATCATGAAGCTTCATGGTGGAACAATTTCAGTATTCTCAAAACAAGGAATTGAAACCATATTCACACTAATATTTTAGAAAACAATAAATACAGATGCAACATTTACATCTGTTGTCCGTCTTTATAACAAAAAGAAAACAAAAGAAATATTAATCGCTTAGGAAAGCATAAAAAAGGAAAGCCATGACAGTCAAATTATATGCAAACGAAGTTGTTCTTAAAGCGGGTGATACAAACCAGGTTATTGACGACAACACTGTTGAGGGGAAATTGATAGTTACAAACCAGCGATTATATTTCAAATCACTCAATGAAGAGACTGACAGATTTAACCTTGAGATACTTTTCGAGAATATACTGGAGGTTATTTTTTTCGGCAAAGGGATATTCTCAGTTAAAGGATTGAATGTAGTTACAAGAGACGGGAAAAGTCATAGTTTCCCATTGAAGAAACGTGATGAAATAGGACAGCTGATTAACAAAATGTACTAAAGCACTTTCAATCACCATATATAGTTCCAATTATAAATTAAGATCAGAATCCCGCGATTGCGGGATTCTTTTTTTACTCGCTTTCTACCACCCTGTCTCCCATTTGGGGGTTCTGAAAAGATGACAAGCATTTAAAGGCCCCATTGGGGGGTTGGGGGTAATTACTCATATCTCAATGAATCAACAGGGTTCCTGAGTGCTGCTCTGCCAATTATAAAAATAATCGTAATGATAGTTGCCACAAACATTATTGATGCTGATAATATGAGTATCCCTGCCTTTATCTGGACAAAATTAACCCAGAGGCTGCTTAACATTATATTTGACATATAATATCCTCCGGCACACCCGGTCAAGGAAGCAATAACAAGTACGATAAGGAATCTTTTGCTCACCATGTACATTATTAAAGGAACAGAAGCTCCCTGTATCTTTCTTATACCCATCTCTTTTGTTCGTCTTATTATATCAAGAGAAACCAGATTATACATACCGATAAGTGACAACAATGTAGCTGTAATGGCCAGAAAGACATTTACTTTTAGTATGCTGTTGTTTATAGTCTTTTCTTCCTGCATTGTATCTTCCTGGTACATGCCTCCAAAAATAAAATTTGTGACCTGACTTTTCCATTTCATACTAAGATAATCCAAAACATCCAGTAAATCTTTTGGTTCGGCTCTCACTACCAGATTATTGTACTGCTCATTTGAGGATAATCTGAGCATTGTAGGGTTAATCTTCTGCCATAGTCCGTTGATATAAAAGTCTTTTACAACTCCAACAACAGTCAGTCGTGTTGTGTCATATAGAGTAACAGTCATTCCAATAGCATCTTTCCATCCAAAATCCTTAACCATTTTTTCATTTATGATTATTGATTTGTTAGTAAGATCAGCAGGCGCTCTTGATTTATCAAACAGCCGGCCATCAACGAGCCTGAGGCCCATAGCTGAGGCATATTCTGGTCCTATATCCATTACATCTACCTCCAATTGTTTAACAGCATCTTTAATTGGTCTTCGGTAGCTACCAAAACCTATATGATTCCGGGTACCTTCTGCTGAGATTATTTTTGGGTTAGTAAGTATTTCATTCCTGAAAGAGGTAATTAATTCCGGGGCGACAGGTATCACTATCAACTTATCCCTATCATATCCAAGATCGAGGGTTCTCTGAAAAACTGCATTCTTTGAAAAAACCAGACCCAGAACAATGGCCATGACAGATATGGAAAACTGCAGTGCAAGAAGGATTGATGATAGTTTCCCAGCCCCCCTGAAAGGAGAAGCACCTTTAAGAACATTGACCGGGCTGAATGAACTTACATATATAGCAGGATAAACACCTGACAGAAACCCTGTAAGCAAAAGAAGCAAAATGAGAAATATCCAGAAGAAAAAATACCTGGTAAATGTAAGTTCAATTTTCATATAATCCCATAGGCTGCTGTAAGCCGGAACCAGGAATTCGGCTATAATGATTCCAACTATCAGTGCCATAAAACAGATAATGAGTGTTTCAATCATAAACTGGGTTACCAGTTGTCTTTTCTGTCCTCCGAATGTTTTCCTTAATCCTATCTCCTTCAATCTTTTACTGAATATGGCTATTGAAGTATTTGCAAAATTGAAGGATGCAATCAATAGAATAAAAAGAGCCATAATCGGCGGAGCAATCAGAGCCGCAGGATGTAATGAAGGAAAAAGTTCTGCCGACCAGGTGGTCCTCGAATTTGACCCTACTTCCCTTAAAGGGACGAGCGAAAACTTTGTTATTCTGAAATCCTCTCTTGCCTTGTTCTGAACTGACACGTAGCTTTTTAAAGATTGTGCAATAGCAGAAAGTCCCGACTTATCAGGTACCTGGATAAAAAGACATGTAGTATTGTTTTTCCAGTCAGCATCACTCCATTCCCACATCAGTTTAAAATTATCATAATGAGAGAGAATGTCAATCCTGAAACTCGAGTTGAGAGGAAGATCTTTAAAGATGGCTCCAACTGTGTAAGTAAATTCTTTGTTCTTGTCATTTACAATTGAAATAGTTTTTCCTATCGGATAATCTTTCCCAAAAAGTTTTGCCGCCATGGTACTGCTCACTAGAACATTTGCCTGGTTCTCAATTGATTTCTTATCTCCGACAACAATAGGAAATGTGAATATATCGAGAAATTCAGGGTCAATGTATGAAACCTGTGTTGGAAATATATTCAACCCTTCCTTAACTGGTGATCCTGTTCTCATCAATCTGGCCGCTTTCTCGATCCCCGGTATATCTCTTTTTATTACCAGGCCAAGAGTTGCCGGGACAACACCATATTCCTGCTCTCTTCCCTCCATATCCCGGAAACTGTTAACGCGATATATTTCATCAAAATTTACATTGTTTCTGTCAAATTCATAATTGAACATATGATTGAAAAATACAACAATACAAACCGAAAGTGCAATTCCCAGCCCAAGAATATTTATTGCAGTAAAAACTCTGTTTTTCAATAAATTTCTGAAGGTGACTAATAGATAATTTCTAATCATATTTTAGCAATCAGGAGTAATCAAATTACTATTTATCAAGATTATTCAATATTATTTTGTTAAGCTAGTAATAACCGTTAATGCAAACGTATTTAATCTCAATTATTTAATATAACTATATTTCGGTGCTCTGCACCTTTGAACTT
>PLMC01000085.1:11573-53328 GCA_003141495.1 Bacteroidales bacterium | reverse complement strand
ATATAAATGGTGCTTCCTTCAACCCTTAGTTTATTATGCTCATATACATTAATTATACGTTCATACAGGCATAGATTGGACGTATCGAGTTTTACAGTAGCACCTTTTACAGGCATCCATATAGGACCATAATTATCTTCATTCCAGCCATAAACAGGATTATAAGGAAAAATATGCGGAGCATATTCACCTTTACTGGTGTAGACTGGTAATATTTCGGAAACATTTGTAAACTTTGATATTGCTTCAGCATTTAGTTTGGTAAGAGGCAATAGGTAAACTGTACCTGACATCATTGTCTGATCGGATTTGGAGATATCGAGACGTTCAAATGCTTTAGGATTAATAGAAGTTCCGTTTGTACTGACAGCATATGTCGTTTGCTGAGTACCATTGTCAGGAACAATCTTACCATTAACATAAAGAATCCCTGATTTGATAGTTACAGTATCACCCGGAATACCAATACATCTTTTCACATAATTATCTCTTCTGTCGACCGGCCTGTAAATTACAGTATATTTTTCCCAAATCTCTTTTCTCGCCATCTGCTTATAATAATTGCTGGATCTGTGTTCAGTACCACCATCCATTTCTTTCATCTCCCTGGCTCTTCTTCTTACAATCTCATAATAACTTGTGGCCTGTTCTTCCACAACAACTGTATCTCCAGCCGGAAAATTGAATACAATAGGGTCGTTATTTCTCACTTTACCCGCTCCGGCAAGACGTTTATAGGGCCAGATGATCAGGTTTGACCATGATTTACCTTTTGTAAGAGGCATTGTATGTTGCGTAAAGGGAAAAGCAATCGGAGTATTCGGCATTCTTGGCCCATAGGCAAGTTTGCTCACAAAAAGATGATCACCAACCAGTAATGATTTCTCCATAGATGGTGTCGGAATTCTATAATTCTGAAAAAGAAATATATTTATCAGGGAAACTGCAATCACGGCAAATATCAGTGCGTCAAGCCATTCTATAAAGGCACTGTTCTTACCGTTCCGTTTTTTCCAGAATGTCCAGTTAACTTTCTCACTTATGTATAAGTCGTAAATAACTGCTAAACCGATCAGAAACCAGTAATTACCAATCCAGATTACTACAAGAATATACAGAATTACAACAATTGCAAACCTTATATTTTTTTTTGTTAAAAGTTCTTTCATAATAAAACTGTTTTTAGAGCAGGTAAAAATATAAATAATTATCAGAAACCCATTATATGCATTATGGTGATTATTACTACCCTGATTCATCAGAATCAACTATGAGGACCAACAGAGGATTTCTCTTTCTTTTTTTGGCGTCATTTTATAAAATAGAGTATTGAAATATTGTCATCAGATCTTCTTAAGTATCCTGTTAAACCTGATCTTTTTAAGTCCTGATAATTCTTTATCAGTTGAAAGCCAGATGAACACCGGTTTGCCAACAATATGATCTTCAGGAACAAATCCCCAATATCTCGAATCGGCAGATTTATGACGGTTATCTCCCATCATCCAATAATAATTCATTTTAAAAGTATAACTGTCGGTTGGTACATTATTAATATAAATTGTTTTGCCTTCAATCCTTAATTTATTATGCTCATAAACATTGATTATCCGCTCATACAGGCAAATATTACCGGTATCGATTTTAATTATTGTACCCCGGGCAGGGATCCACAATGGTCCATAATTGTCCCCATTCCATCTGAAAGAAGAATTATGGGGAAATATCTGAGGAGCAAAATTACCGGTTTTTTCAAATACAGGTTCCACCCTTGTAACATTTGAGAACTTTGATATAGCTTCAGAATTGATCTTTGTAAGTGGTAATAAATATGTTGAACCGTCGAGCGATGTCTGATCCGTCCTGGAAATACCGAGTCTTTCAAATGCTTTTGGATTTATTGTATTCCCGTTAGTCCGTACAACATAATCAGTCTGCTGGGTTTTATTCCCGGGAACAAGTTTTCCATTGACAAAAAGATTTCCTGATTTAATAGCTACTGTGTCACCAGGAATACCAACGCACCTTTTAACATAATTGTCGCGTCTGTCAACAGGTCTATAAATGATATGATTGTCAGTCCATACCTCATTCCGTGCCATAATGCGATAATATGCATCGGGTTTTATAGGTTTTTTTAAAGATTGATCTCTTTCTTTCATTGACTGTGCAGCACTTCTTACAATTTCATAATAACTTGTTACCTGGTCCTCTATAACCACAGTATCACCTTCAGGAAAATTGAAAACGACAGCATCACTATTTTTTACTTTGCCCAGCCCGGCGAGATGCTTATATGGCAACATTATCAGATTAGACCAGGATCTGGCTTTTGTTCCAGGTATCATATTTTGAGTAAAAGGTATTGCAATCGGCGTATTAGGCATTCTCGGACCATAAGCAAGCTTACTTACAAACAGACGATCACCAATCAATAACGATTTTTCCATAGAACCTGTTGGAATTTTATAATTCTGAAACAGGAAAATATTTATCAGAGTAACAGCGATCACCGCAAAGATCAAAGCATCAAGCCATTCAATAAAAGCACTGTTCTTTATGCCCCTCTTTTTCCAGAAGGTCCAGTTTACTTTTCCTGACACATATAGATCATAAATTACTCCCAATCCTATTAAAAACCAGTAATTTCCAATCCATATTATAACCAGAATATAAAGAATTGCTACAACAAAAAACTTTATATATTTCTTTTGAAAGATATTTTCCATGATTATTTTGACTTAGCGGTTGAAAAAAGAAAATATCAGAATCCCATTACGTCATTCATAGTAAATATCCCCTTTCGTGTATGAATAAATTCCGCAGCTACAATTGCTCCCAATGCTAATCCTTTCCTGTTTTTGGCTTCATGCTTCAGACTTATTGTATCAATTTCCGAATCCCAGGTTACCATATGGGTTCCCGGAACATCACCTTCCCTGATTGAACGTATCGGTATGCACATCTCTGTTTTGTCATCGGCATAACACCATTTTTTATAAGCTGAATGTTGGTCAGCTATTTCACCGGCAAGCATTATTGCTGTTCCACTGGGGGCATCCAGTTTTTTTGTATGATGAATCTCCTCAATTGAGACTTTATAGTCACGATATTTTTCCATCTGTTTTGCCAACTCAGTATTAACCCTGAAAAGCAGATTGACACCTATACTGAAATTTGAAGAGTGAATAAAGGCTGTTTTATTCTTATTACATATATTAACAACCTCATTATACTTATCAAGCCAGCCTGTGGTGCCAGATACAACCGGAACATTCTCAATCAGACATCGTACTATATTATTAAATGCAGCAGTGGGTAATGAAAACTCAATAGCGACATCAATCCCTCTCAGATTAGCGCTATTCAGGTCACTCTCATTATCCTTATCTACAATAAGTTTGATAAGATGATCCCGTTTAAGTGCAATGGACTCAATTTCGTGACCCATTTTCCCATAACCGATAAGTGCGATATTCATAATCAATTGTTTTTTGCGAAATTACCTGTTTTGTAATAGCATACATCATTTAAAATCAACAAAATTCTTAAAGAGAAGTTAAAATATTATTCCGGAAATTGTTAAATGATTAGAAAAGGATACCATTCAAGGAGAAATAAGTAGAAATAAATAGAAATAAATAGAAATAAATAGAAATAAATAGAAATAAGTAGAAATACATAGAAATAAGTAGAAATAAATGGAAATTAGGAATTAGATTGTTTACAGATTTGTTTATGATTTCTTTAAATTTCAATTTATTTCATATCAATTCATTTCAATATATTTCAATATATTCCATTTTGAAAAGAGACTAAATATGAAAGCACTAATCATCTCATTATCAACGGCAATTATGATATTATCAAGTTCAGGTATTCAAAAAGAAAAAGCAGACATGGTAATCATCAACGCGAAAGTTCTTACAATTGATAAGGACAGGCCTTCAGCACAAGCTGTTGCCATCAGAGGCGAAATAATAATTGCTGTGGGCACAACATCTGAAATATCCTCATTGATAGAAAAGGGATCAACAAAAGTCATTGATGCCGGAGGAAGGCTGGTGATTCCGGGATTTAATGATGCTCACGTACATTTCGGTCCTCTTGATCCTGATTATATTGAACTTCGTTACACCACTGATCCTTCTGTAATAACAAAAAAAGTTAAAGAGCAGGTTGCCAGGTCAAAACCCGGACAGCTTATCGAGGGTGGCCACTGGGAACATGAGATGTTTATTGATAAAAAATGGCCGACAAAAGAACTCATTGATAAGGTTTCACCAGATAATCCGGTGGTCCTTAGCAGGGCAGACGGCCATTCAGTTCTGGTTAATTCTTACGTGCTCAGAGCCTCAGGCATTTCAAAAAACACTCCTGATCCTTTTGGCGGGGTCATACAAAAAGATGCTGTTACAGGGGAACCCACAGGAATAATCAAAGAAAATGCCGAGGATATAATTAAAACGGGTGCAGTTAAACCGGAAAGAACGCCTGAAGAAGAAAATAACAGGCAATGGCAGGGCTATCTTCTGGCTTTGAAAGAAGCCCGTGAATATGGAGTCACAAGCGTTCAGATCCCCGGAGCCGCAGATTTTGGTGCTTATGAGAAACTTCAGAAAGCAGGAGAGCTCACATGCAGGATAGATATAGGCAAAGCTCTTACTGCTGACACTCTTCTTCTTAAAAAATATCTTGAGCTCGAAAAGCTCTATCCCAGGGAAGGTAACTGGATCAGGTTCGGATACCTGAAGGCTTTTATGGATGGCACTATCGGGTCTGGCACAGCTTTAATGTTTGAACCCTTCACCGATAATCCTTCGACATCGGGACTCGCCCTGGTGCCATATAAAGAAATGGAGAAAATGATCATTGCAGCTGATAAGCTGGGATTCCAGATAGGTGTTCATGCAATTGGCGATAAAGGGAATAACTGGGTGTTAAATGCTTATGAAAAAGCTGAAAAGGTGAATGGAAAACACGACAGTCGTCACCGGATTGAACATGCTCAAACACTTCAACCATCAGATATTCCGCGTTTTGCCATGCTTGGAATTATCGCTTCTATGCAACCGACACATTGTATCTCCGATAAGAAATTCTGCGAAAAACGAATTGGCCCTGAAAGAGCAAAAGGTGCTTATGCGTGGAAAAGTCTTGCAGATGCCGGAGCAATACTTGCATTTGGCACAGATTATCAGGTTGAACCGCTTAATCCGATGGAGGGATTATATGCTGCAGTTACACGAAAAGACAGACTTGGTGAAGACGGAGAAGGCTGGCACCCCGAGCAGAAAATCAAAATGGACAAGGCAATAAAATTCTATACCCTCGGCTCGGCATATTCGCAGTTTATGGAAGACAGAAAAGGTATGATAAAAAAAGGTTTCCTGGCTGACATTGTAATAGTGGATAAAGATCTGCTCACTATTCCGGTGAATGAGATAATGAAGACTAAGGTTGATTATACTATAACCGGTGGAAAAGTTGTGTATGTTTCAGGAAGATAGCGAATGCAATATCCTCATTGCCTCTGCCCTGTCCAATCCGCAAAATTCCGGTTCGGCTTTGAAATCAGAACATACTTTTGGATACCCGGGATCATTGTAAACAGCACATCTGTAATCATCTTTAAGATTGATGCACCTCACTCCTGCCTTCTTGCCATCAGGCATCCCGGGTATAGAAGATGAAATTGATAATGCAATACAGCAAGCTCCACAATTCTCTCTGCAATTCATCCTGCAAATATAACAAGAAGTTTGAAGTTTGAAGTCTGGAGTACTTAGAGTTGAACTTTAGACACTCTAGGCACTCTAGGCACTCTACGATTTTCTTTGTATTTTTACAAAAATTAATATTAATGAGAATAGATATTATCACTGTTTTGCCAGAACTTCTTGAAAGCCCATTTAACCATTCAATCGTTAAAAGGGCAAAAGAGAAAAAGCTGGTGGAGATAAATATCATTAATCTTCACGATTTTGCCAATAATAAATATAAAAGCGTAGATGATTATGCATTCGGAGGAGGAGCTGGGATGGTAATGATGATAGAACCTGTCTTTAAAGCTATTGAAAAACTTAAAAGTGAAAGAGAGTATGACGAAATTATCTACACCTCCCCTGATGGAGAAAAATTTAATCAGAAATTAGCTAACCAGCTTTCACTTCTAAAAAATATCATAATTCTTGCCGGCCATTACAAGGGGGTAGATCAGAGAATTCGCGACTATCTCATAACCAGAGAGATATCAATAGGCGATTATGTGCTTTCCGGAGGTGAGTTACCTGCAGCTGCAATTACTGACGCGATCATAAGGCTTATCCCGGGGGCAATGTCGGATGAACAGTCTGCACTCTCCGACTCTTTCCAGGATGATCTTCTGGCACCTCCGGTTTATACGAGGCCTGCCGATTTTAACGGATGGAAAGTACCTGAAATACTTCTTTCCGGACATACGGCAAAAATTGAAAACTGGAGGCAAGAACAGTCAGAAGAAAGAACCAACAGATTCAGACCAGGATTAGGTGACAAAGATGGAGAGAAGGGGTGACGGGGTGACGGGGTGATGAGGAAAAAAAGAAAAAGAGAAATAGCAAAGTCAAAGGGTATTCTATTTGGATCTCCTCCTGGGAGTGACAAGGGGTGGGTTTTTGGTATTTTGAAATATTAAAAAGCTTTTGTAAAATTGTATGCAAATTAATTATTTATTATATATTTAATAATCAACAACATGAATACTCAGGATTACATTAAACGGGAAGACAAATTTGGTGCTCATAACTATCATCCTCTTCCTGTGGTGCTCGAAAGAGGTGAAGGACCATTTGTATGGGATGTTGAAGGGAAAAGATATTTCGATTTCTTGTCAGCTTATTCAGCAGTGAATCAGGGCCACTGTCACCCTGCTATTATAAAAGCATTAACAGATCAGGCAAAAAAACTCACACTTACCTCAAGGGCATTTTATAATTCAGTACTTGGTGAATATGAAGAATATGTTACAAAATATTTTAAATACGACAAGGTTCTTCCCATGAATTCGGGTGCAGAAGCTGATGAAACCGCTCTGAAACTTTGTCGTAAATGGGCTTATAAGAAGAAAGGGATTAAACCAAACAATGCAAAGATCATTGCCTGCGAAGGAAATTTTCATGGCCGCACTATTTCAATCATTTCAATGTCGACAGATCCTGATGCCAGGGACGATTACGGACCATTCACTCCCGGCTTCATAATAATACCTTACAATGATTTGAAGGCTCTTGAGAATGCTCTTAAAGATCCCGATGTTGCAGGCTTTCTTGTTGAACCTATCCAGGGTGAAGCAGGTGTTTTTGTACCGGATGAGGGATATCTGAAAAAGTCATATGCACTTTGTAAATCAAAAAATGTACTTTTCATCGCCGATGAGGTCCAGACTGGAATCGCACGTACAGGTAAGTTACTGGCATGCGATCATGAAGGTGTTCGTCCTGATATACTTATCCTCGGTAAAGCACTATCAGGAGGGGTTCTTCCTGTTTCTGCAGTACTTGCTGATGACGAGATCATGCTTACAATCAAGCCGGGAGAACATGGCTCAACTTTCGGAGGTAATCCACTGGCTGCAAAAGTTGCTGTTGCTGCACTCGAAGTTGTTAAAAATGAAAAACTGGCAGAAAATGCTGAACGTCTGGGCAAGATATTCCGTGGCGAATTCAGCAGCATCAAATCTGACATGGTTGAACTTGTCCGCGGAAAAGGGCTTTTAAACGCAGTAGTCATAAAACCTAAGAATGGGAAAGAAGCCTGGGATGTCTGTCTGGCAATGAAAGATAAGGGGTTAATAGCAAAACCTACTCATAATCACATAATCCGTTTCGCTCCGCCCCTGGTTATCACTGAGAAGCAACTCATGGAGGCTATAGAATTAATTAAGGAAGCATTTAAACTCTTTGAATAAATTGAAAACACTTTTAATGAAAAAAAATATCCTTTTTAAATTTAGAAATATTATTCAGTCGATTCCCGTACTTTTTATCCTGTTCATATTTTCAATTGAAGGGTATAGTCAGGTCACCGTACAGGAGCTTCAGCTACATATAAAATATCTTTCATCTGATGCCCTTCTGGGAAGACTTACAGGGTCTCCGGGAGACAGCCTCGCTGCCGTATATGTTAAAGGTAATCTTCTCTCCTATGGCCTGATACCCCTCTCAGGTGACGGATTTCAGAGATATAAAGTTACAAAAAAGGTTGTGGTTGGAAAGGCTAGTTCACTTTCTGTTAACAATGTAAATTATGCTCTGGATAAAGATTTTATGCCCTTGGCATTCAGCTCAGATTCGCAACTGGAATCAGATGTTGTATTTATCGGATATGGATTCAATATCAACGGTGACAGCATCAAATGGGATGACTATAACGGCGTTGATGTAAAAGGCAAGTGGGTGATGATATTGCGTGGAGATCCTGAACCTGATAATAATAAAAGTCCATATATCAGCTTCAGTGCCGACAGGGATAAAGCCCTCCTGGCGAAAGATATGGGTGCCGCAGGAGTTCTTATGGTTTCAGGTCCGGTCTTTGATCCCCAGGATACTTTTGAAGCTCTGAACCTTGAAGGTTATTCAGTTGATATCCCTGTTCTTAGAATAAAAAAGGAGGTAGCCGATGCAATTCTCTCTAAATCAAATGCTACAGTAGCATCACTTGAAAAGAAGCTTAACGAAACAAAAAAGCCATATTCATTTTCCGTAAATGTTAAAGTGAATGGTAAAACTGAAATTCTCAGAGAACTGGCAGGCACGAGAAATGTTATGATGCTCCTTCCGGGTGAGGATCCGAAGCTGAAAAATGAATATATCATTCTAGGTGCTCATTTTGATCATCTTGGAATGGGAGGACCAGGTTCCGGCAGCAGGGCACTGGATACAACAGGCATTCATCACGGAGCTGATGATAATGCCTCCGGAGTAGCTATGATGCTCGAACTTGCCAAAAAATTTGCGCAAACGAAAGGAAGTCATAAAAGAAGCATTATTTTTCTCTCCTTCAGCGGTGAGGAAGAAGGACTTCTGGGTTCAAAACATTTTGTTGATGATCCGTGTATTGATCTTTCCAAAGTCGATGCCATGATAAATATGGATATGGTTGGCAGGTTAAATGAGACAAATAATATGGAGATTGGAGGAGTTGGCACTGCCACCAGTTTAAAAGAACTGGTTTACGCAAACAGCGATACTTCTGTCATTAAGCTGACACTTTCTCCGGAAGGTTACGGGCCATCCGACCACTCTTCTTTCTACGGGAAGAATATACCGGTGTTATTCTATTTTACCGGGGCTCATATGGATTATCATACACCAACCGACACCTGGGAAAAAATAAACTACAAGGGTATGGTGGAGATCTCTGCTCTTATTTTCAAAGTGGCAGAAGCGCTTGCCAATGACAGTGCCAGGCTGGAGTTTAAAGAAGCCGGCCCTAAAGAAGAAGTAAACAGGTATCCAAGAAGAAGAGGCGTCACATTGGGAATTATGCCCGATTTCGCCGGAGTTATTAAGAATGGACTGCGGGCTGATTTCGTCACTCCGGGTAAACCTGCAGCACTCGGAGGAATGCAAAAAGGTGACATAATCACGTTCATTAATGGGAAACAGGTTAATAATATCCAGGATTATATGTTCAGAATGGGCCAGCTCAAGCATGGACAGACCATCAGTGTAGAAGTTTTACGGGGGGGTAAAAAAATGGTTTTAGTGATACTTGTATAAAGGAATGTGCGTCTAAGGCTATATCTGATATTAAATATTTTCAAAAATGAAAAAACTTATTCTATGGGTTCTTGCAATACTGATTACGCTTACCGCTGCGGTTTACCAACGTATGACCGGACCTACTTATCCGAAAAAACTAATTCTGACACTCAATGATACACTTCACGAAGTGAAGCTGGTCAGAAGTCTGAGTCTCAATGAAAAACCGGAAGTCAGATTAAATATTAATGATACAACTGTCAGGGCAAAACTTTTCTTTAAGAGATTTAAAGCCGATGAAGAATATCAGGTTGAAAATTTCTCGTACGGGGCTGATCCAAAACATAAAGATTTCTATGCAGCCGTACCTCAGCAACCTGCTGCAGGCAAATTACAGTACTATATTGAAGTTACCGATTCAAAGACGACAAGATCGTATCTGAAGGAAGTCCCCGTTGTAATAAGATTCAAAGGTGATGTACCGGCCTTTATTCTGATTCCTCATATTCTATTAATGTTTACAGCAATGCTATTCTCCACGCTTGCCGGGTTAATGACAGTAATGAAACATCCTTTGTACAAAAAGTATGCAATATGGACTCTGACACTTCTCATTGCCGGCGGTATTATTCTTGGTCCGATAGTTCAGTATTTTGCATTCAATGATTTCTGGACAGGGATCCCGTTTGGATGGGATTTAACTGATAACAAAACTCTTATTGCATTAATATTCTGGATTTTAGCTGTAGCAATGAACAGAAAAAAAGAGAGACCTGTGTATACTATTATTGCTGCACTTGTTCTCCTTCTTGTATTTTCTATACCTCATAGCCTGTTTGGTTCAGAGTTTAATTACTCAAGCGGTCATATAACTCAGGGAATAATTCTTAATTTTTTCTGAGATTTCTTTTAAAATTTCTTAAATTGAGTGCAGCATTAAAAAATTTACCACGTCTATTGATTAGAAATTTAATAGAAGGTGGGTGCAGCAACACATATAAAAACTAGTCTTTTCGTAAAGATGGCAAATGTAGAAGCGGCATTCAGAAACCTACACCAGGATCTTTTGGACGGGTGTAAAATTGGGGACCAAAAAGCACAGTTTCAGATCTACAAGTTGTACTATAAAGCTATGTACAACACAAGTCTGAGAATTGTAAATGACACGATGGAAGCTGAAGATATAATGCAGGAATCATTCCTGTCGGCCTTTGAAAAAATTGATACTTATTCGGGAATCGTAAGTTTCGGTGCATGGCTCAAAAAGATAGTAGTTAACCGGTCACTTGACGCCCTGAATAAAAGAAAAGCGGTCTTTGAAGATATTGAGTCACATGCTGGTATAAGAGATGACAGCGGTGAAGATACGGCCAGATATGAGGAGATTGATGTAAGGGTTGAAGAGGTTAAAGAGGCCATTGAAAGACTTCCCGACGGATACAGAGTGATACTCTCTCTCTATCTTCTCGAAGGTTACGATCACGATGAAATCGCGGAAATACTTTCCATAAACAGCAGTACATCACGATCACAGCTTTCAAGAGCAAAACAAAAACTCATTGGAGAATTAAAAGGAAAATGAAAAATTCAACAGATATGAAAATCATAGAGGACATAATCAGGAATAATAAGGATTTTTTCGAAGATGCGGAACCTTCGGAAGGTCACCTGGAAAGATTTAACAGAAAACTTGAAAAAAGATTTCAGGTCAATACCATTAAAAGAAGTATTGTACCTTACCTGTTAAAGGCAGCTGTGGTAACCCTGTTGATCACTCTCTCTTCACTCTGGACCTGGGATCATTTCATCCGTACCGGCAGCTCCAGAATGACGCTCGGACAGGTCTCTCCTCAATATAAAGAGGTAGAAAACTATTATGTATACCAGGTAAATCTTATGGAAGATGAAATCGTAAATGTGGATCTGAAAAATCATCCTAATCAAAAAGCCATGCTTATGAAGGAGATGAATAGTATGGATTCAACATACATATCCCTGCAGAAAGAGCTCAAAGCTAATCCAAACGATGAAAGAATAATTAATGCGATGATTGAACACTATCAGACTAAGCTCGATGTCATGACCTATATAGTAAGTCAGCTTAAATCAATCAAAAATGTGAACCAAAATAAGAAGAAAAATGAAAAAGTCAATTTATAAATCAGGGACGTTCTTCTTCATATCGTTCTTTCTAATTTCTTCCACAATATATGCAGATGAGGTTACAAAGGAATTCCATAAGGAGTATGCAGCAGGAACAAAAACACTTGAAATAAGCAACAAATACGGAGACGTGGTAATTCAAAGTTGGGATAAGGACCAGATAATTATCGATGTTAAAGTTACTGTTGATATGTCGAATAGAGAAAGAGCTCAGGACTTCCTGGACAAAATAGATGTTCAATTTTCTGAAGGTACTAATGTGATCTCCGCAAAAACTGTAATTGATGACAATTTTAATTTTTCAGGCTGGGGTGATTCAAAAAAATTCAGAATAGATTATAATATAAAAATGCCGGTTGGAACCGATCTGACTCTTTCAAACAAATATGGTAACACTGATATCGACGAGCTTCACGGATTGATGGATCTGGATATCAAATATGGAAACATTACTGCCGGAAAACTTACCAGGGGCAATATTAAACCTCTGAGCCAACTCAATCTGTCTTACGGCAAAGGGACAATTGATGAAACAGGATGGCTCAATCTTACTGAAAGATATGTAGGATCTTTGGACATAGCAAAAAGCCAGGCAATACTGCTTGATAGTAAGTATTCCAAGATAGTACTGGGTGAAACAAGTTCAATAGTGGGAGAAAGTAAATATGACAATATAAAGATTGAAAACATAAAAAACCTGGTTCTTGAGAATGGTTATACCGAAGTGAATATCGGAGAACTGACAAAAAAACTTAATTACACCGGCAGCTATGGCTCTTTTTCAATAGACCGCATCCCGGCAGGATTTGAATCGCTTGATATTGAAACACATTATATGGGCGTTAAGCTCGGGATAGAAGAATCGGCCAGCTACAAACTCGATGCAAAAGTGACATACGGCGGATTAAAATACAATGAAGATAATTTTAAGAATCAAAGACGTATTGTTGAGAACAACTCACAGGAGGTATCGGGAATAGTAGGAAAGGAAGAGAACCCTTCCTCCAAAGTTAATATACGTGCATCATATGGGACAGTAAAGCTCAATTAATTAATACTTTACACCTTGTTTATTCAGGCGGGAATGTGAAAACATTTCCGCTTTTTTTGCAGCATTACCATTTAAATGCTGTTTTTATTATGAGGATATGGGAATCGATAAGTTTAATAAGTTACCACCAGGGCTTAAAGGCACATGACTCAGAGCTAAGCAGTTATTAAAATTAGCTCTTAATCTGGTCTCCGTGCTATGTGTTTACTTATTTTATTCCTTCATCCTTGTAAATAAAGATGCCTTCTTTTCCATCTGCAGTGGCAAATCCTCTGAACATACCGGAAGAGTTGAATGGCATAGAAATATTTCCTGACTTATCCACGCATATAACTCCTCCACTCCCACCAGCTTTTACAAGTTTATCATTTACAACCAGCTCGGAAGCATCCTTCAAGTTAAGACCTTTATATTCCATTAGTGCAGAGATATCATGTGCAACAGTCAATCTTATAAAATATTCTCCATGACCGGTTCCGGAAACAGCGCAAGTACTATTATTTGCGTAAGTGCCGGCTCCGATAATCGGAGAGTCCCCAATTCTGTTATATCGCTTATTTGCCATACCGCCGGTTGATGTTCCCGCAGCCAGATTTCCGTTTTTATCAAGAGCACAACACCCTACCGTTCCAAACTTCTCTTTTTTCAATAATTCCTGTAATTCATTGAATCGCTTTTGTGTATAAAAATATGAAGGTGGAACGATCTCAAGTCCCTGTTCTTTAGCAAATTGAGAGGCACCTGCACCGGAAAGCATCACATGGGGGGAATTTATCATAACTTTTCTGGCTGCCGAGATTGGATTCTTTATATCTGTAACACCTGCCACCGCTCCAGCTCCAAGATTTGATCCATCCATAATAGCTGCATCAAGCTCATTCCTTCCCTCGTGAGTAAAAACTGCCCCCTTTCCGGCGTTGAAGAGAGGATTGTCCTCCATAGTCCTGATCGTCTGTTCAACCGCGTCAAGAGCTGATCCTCCTTCAGAAAGAATCTTTTTCCCCGCGGTCAGAGCAACCTGCAGTGATGCCCTGTATTCCTTATCTAGCTCCGGAGTAAGATTCTCCTTTGTAATTCCACCTGCACCTCCATGGATTACTATGGCCCACTCCTGTTTTGGTCCTGAAGAACCTTTAGATTGAGTGGGAGTTGACTTCTTGTCTGTTTTACAAGAAAAAAGAGCTAAAATAAAGATCGAAAAGACGGAAAGAATAATCAATTTTGTTTTCATTTATCTATGATTTGAGTTTTATTGCTAATTTCCTTTCCCCCTGCTGATTTACTCAGATTACTGGCAATTCCATCAGCGAATATCTGCGGAATCTGCGGGAAAACTTAAAAATCCATCTCCACTACCGTAATCCCCGCTCCCCCGAATTTAACATGTTCATCGCGAAAGGACTTTACAACATCAACTGTTGCAAGATATTGCCTTACAAGTTGTCTCAGAATGCCATTTCCTTTCCCATGAAGGATCCTAAGATTGCGATGTTGGACAATGAGTGCATTATCAATAAGTTCCCGGACCTGATTAATTGCCTCCTCTCCCCTGACACCACGAATATCGATTTCTGGCTTAAAATTAATATTACGCTGAACAATGCCGGGATCATTCTCTCTGTAAACCTGATTTGCTTTCAGGCTCTTTTTCAGGTCAGATTTTGTTATTCTCTCAATTTTATCGAGCGGGACAAAAAACCTGAGACTACCTGTTTCTACCTGAACCATTTTGTCCTTTATCTCAATCACCTCGCCTGCAGCCTGGGTGTCAATCATCCTTACCGCATCTCCCGGTTTAAGAGGATGTACCTTAGAATCAGCTGGTGGTGATTTTGGTTTTACAATTTCAGGTTCAAGTCTGATACGCTGCGCTTTAATCCCCAGAATAGCTATCTTTTCTTCAGATTCAGTCTCTAATGGTTTTGTATCCTCAACTACTTCATTTTTAAATTCCTCAAGCTGTTGCCGGATATCTTTAGTTTTTTCTTTTTCTGCCTGTGTTTCTTTAATCTGCCGTATAGTATTCTCAATCATCCGGTTAGATTCTTTCAGCAGCTGCTGAGCTTCATCTTTTGCTTTTGAAATGATCTCTTTTCTAAGCATCTTGGCGCCTGAGAGCTCCTTTTCATACTCAGCCATTAACTCTTCTAATCTTTTCTCCTGTTGCCTGATATTCTGGCGTTTGGTCTCCCAATATCGTTTGTCGCGTGCGATATCTTTCAGGTGCCTGTCGTAATTAATGTTTTTAACCCCTGCTTTTCCCGAAGCTTCTTCAAGTATTTCCTCAGGCAAACCGATTTTTCTCGCAATTTCAAAAGCAAACGAACTGCCTGGTTTACCAATAGTAAGCTGAAAGAGTGGTTGCATCAGATGATTGTCAAAAGCCATTGCCCCATTGACTATTCCATCTATCAGGGAAGCGAAATGTTTGAGATTGGTATAATGTGTTGTTATTACACCAAATACTTTCTTCCTGTTCAACTCCCCAAGTATGGCTTCAGCGATTGCACCTCCCAGCATCGGTTCAGTTCCTGTACCGAATTCATCGATAAGAATCAGGGTCTTGTCATTCCCGTTTTTTACAAAGTACTTCATATTGATAAGATGAGAACTATAAGTACTTAAATCATTATCAATACTTTGTTCATCACCTATGTCAATTAAGATGCTTTTAAACATTCCTGTTTCTGATCCTTCTGCAACCGGGATAGTCAGTCCACACTGCAACATATACTGAAGCAATCCTACTGTCTTAAGGCATACTGATTTACCTCCTGCATTAGGGCCAGAAATCAATAAAATTCTGTTTTTTTCATCAAGCACAATCTCAAGAGGAACCACTTTCCTTCCGGCTGACTTTTCGAATGTGAGTGAAAGCAGAGGATGAATGGCCCTTTTCCACATCAGAAATGGCTTATTTATCAGAACCGGTTTAATAGAGTGAAGATGGTTGCCAAGAAGTGCTTTTGATCGTATGAAATCGATTTCACCCAGGAATAAATTCGATTCAAGCAGATCGTCGATATAGGGTCTTATATTGTCGGCAAATGCCACCAAAATTCTAACAATCTCCCTTCTTTCCTCATACTCAAGTTCTATAATCTCATTGTTGATTTCAACAATCTCTTCCGGTTCAATAAAAACTGTCTTTCCCGAAGCTGACTGATCATGAATAAGTCCTTTGATCTTTCTTTTATCATAAGAGCTTACGGGAATCACACCTCTTCCATTTCTAACAGAAACCGAGGTATCTGTATCGACAATTCCGTCAGATTGGGCTTGTTTAAAAATTGCATTCAACCTTTTGGTCACATGAATATTTTTCCCGATAAGTTCAGCCCTTATCTCCTTTAAACGGGTAGACGCATTATCCTTAATTACTCCCCGTTTGTCAATAATTCTGTCAATTGCCTCCAGTACATAAGGATAAGTCTTGACTGAACTGCACATTGACCTCAGAACAGGATATTTTGCAGCATCTTTATTCCTGAAAAAATTAAGAATTATTTTAACCGTTTCAAGTGTGCGTTTAAGATCAAAAACCTCCTGAATTTCAGGAAAGGTACCTTCAGTCCTTATTTTGTTAAGGCAATCTGAAATCTTATAGTAATGCTCTGAAGGAAAAAAATCCTCAAATATCAGTATCTGCTGAAATTCATAAGTAGCAGATAAGATGTGAGATAAACGTTCATAATCATCTATGAATTTAATATCATTCACCTTCTCAAGTCCCATTGGACTAAGACATTTTTCGCCCAGCAGATCCCGTATCCTGTCAAAACCTATCTTATTTTCAAAATATTCCGGATAAATCATAATTAAAGATAAAATACAAAAGACAAAAGACAAAAGTAAAAAGGCGATATCCAATAACCAAAAAGGGGCCCAAGCGTTAAGAAATAGCCCGGTGGGCTATTTTAGCGAAGGGGCCAGCCTGCAGAGGTGGCATTTTACATCAAGAACACAAAGAACTGAATTATAATGTTTTAACTTTGTGAACTTTGTGCCTTCTTAATGTGCTTTGCGGTTAAAAATGACTTTTTCAACACCCCCTACATATAATTATAACTATTATTTTTTCGCGTCAACATCCTTCATTGACAACTGAATACGTCTTCTTTCAATATCAACTCCGATGACTTTAACCATAACATGCTGATGGAGTTTCACAACCGTAGATGGATCGGTAACATAGGTTCTACTCAAATTTGAAATATGTACAAGACCGTCCTGTTTGATACCGATATCGACAAAGGCTCCAAACTTTGTAATATTTGTTACAATACCCGGAACAACCATACCTTCGATAAGATCCTCCATTGTATGCACATCTGCGAAACTGAACTCTTTAATTTTTGATCTTGGATCACGTCCGGGTTTTGCAAGTTCTTCAATTATATCTCTCAATGTCGGAAGACCGGTGAAAGGAGTTACATAACTCTCCAGCTTAATCTCTTTTCGCTTATTCTCATTGGTTATTAATTCCTTAACTTCACAACCCAGATCCTTTGACATTTTTTCCACAACATGATAACTTTCTGGGTGAACTGCACTTGAATCAAGAGGATTTTCTGCATTCCGTATTCTCAGAAATCCTGCGGATTGTTCGAATGCCTTTTCTCCCATCCTTTTAACCTTAAGAAGCTCTTTACGTGCCCTGAAAGGTCCGTTTTCGGCTCTGTAATCAATTATATTCTGAGCCAGCTGTGGACCAAGTCCTGATATATAAGTAAGCAGATGTTTACTGGCAGTGTTCACTTCCACACCAACTGCATTTACACAGCTCATAACCACATCGTCAAGAGATTTCTGAAGTTTCAGCTGGTCTACATCGTGCTGATACTGACCCACACCAATTGATTTGGGATCGATCTTCACGAGTTCGGCCAACGGATCCATAAGTCTTCTTCCTATTGATATTGCACCACGTACAGTTACATCATAATCAGGAAATTCATCCCTTGCAATCTTGGAAGCGGAATAAATTGAAGCGCCGGCTTCACTGACAACGAAAACCTGTATATCGTTCTCGAACTTGACCCATTTTATAAAATCTTCAGTTTCCCGGCTGGCAGTACCATTGCCAATCGCAATAGCTTCAATCTTGTACGCATTTACCAGTGATAGTATCTTCTTTATAGACATGGCAGTTTCATTCTGAGGAGGATGAGGATAAATTGTCTCATTATGGATAAAATTACCCTGCCTGTCGAGACAAACAATCTTACAACCGGTTCGGAAACCCGGATCGATTGCCAGGACGTTTTTCTCACCTAATGGTGATCCGAGAAGCAACTGACGGAGATTATCAGCAAAAACGCCAATTGCCTCGATATCTGCTTTTTCTTTTGAAATATTCCTGAATTCTGTCTCCATGGAAGCAGAAAGCAGCCTTTTCCAGCTATCCTTAACAGCAGCAGTCACCATATCTGACGAGGCATTCCTTCCCCTTATAAAAATAGAATTCAGCATATTAAGAGCGTGTTCTTCATCAGGTTCAACTGATAAACGAAGGAAGCCTTCCTCTTCACCCCTTCTCATTGCTAGGAGTCTGTGAGAAGGACTCTTTTTAAGCGGCTCTGACCAGTCATAATAATCGCTGTATTTGATACCTTCTGCTTCTTTTCCTTTAACAACCTTGGAATATACCACAGCCTCCTTATCGAAAAGATATCTTAGCTGTTTTCTGGCTTTTTCGTCCTCGTTTACCCATTCAGCTATAATATCGGAGGCTCCTGCAAGAGCATCTTCCACACTGGCAACATCATCATTCAGAAAACCTTCAGCCTTCAAAGCCGGGTCATTCTCTTTCTGATCAAAAATGATGACTGCAAGAGGTTCGAGTCCCTTTTCCCTGGCGATTGTTGCACGTGTACGACGTTTGGGCCTGTACGGAAGATAAATGTCCTCAAGTTCAGCCATTGTAATGGCAGCATCAATTTTCTGCCTGAGCTCTGGAGTCATCTTTTCCTGGTCCTCAACTGACTTTATTACAGCCTCCTTCCGGGCATCCAGCTCCTTCAGTCTGTCATACTCTTCTTTGATATGCATAAGTTGCACTTCATCAAGGCTGCCGGTCATCTCTTTCCGGTACCTGCTGATAAATGGAATTGTTGCACCTCCATCCATCAGTCTAATAGTGTTTTCGACCTGCCAATCATGGAGTCCCAGCTTTCTGGCAACAAATTCAATATTTTTATTTGCACCCATTGTTCTTCTGTTATCTGTTATCTGTTCTCTGTTCTCTGTTCTCTGTTATCTGTTCTCTGTTATCTGTTATCTGTTCTTCTGTTCTTTCCTTCAACTTTCCAACCTGACACCTATTCTACATAAATAACCAAACCTTTCAGGTATTCGCTTTCGGGGTGATAAATATTTACAGGATGATCGGGAGGCTGACTCATCTGATGCAATATCCTGACAGTACGACCGGTGTTGGCTGCAGCTGCAAATACCGATTTTCTGAAATTTTCTTTTGTGACAACCTGGGAACAGGAGAAGGTGAAAATAATTCCACCCGGTTTAATTTGTTCAATTGCCTTAATATTCAGCCTTTTATATCCCTGCAAAGCATTTGCCAGAACGTTATTATGCTTTGCAAATGCAGGGGGATCGAGTATAATCAGATCGTATTTATCTTTTATATGATTCAGATAATCAAATGCATCAACCTGAAATGATTCGTGTCTCTTATCGTCTCCAAAGTTGAGCTTTATGTTCTCATTTGCCAATTCAATAGCCGGGAAGGAGCTATCAACCGTATGTACAAGTGCTGCATTTTTCATCGCATAGACCGAAAATCCTCCAGTATAGCCGAACATGTTCAGTACTGATCTCCCCTCAGTATACCTCTCAAGTAATTTCCTGTTCTCACGCTGGTCAATAAAGAAACCGGTTTTCTGCCCGGTTGTCCAGTCTATTTTAAACTTGTACCCGTTTTCAGTAACAATAACTGGTTCAGAATTTCCAAAAAGAAACTCATTTATAGCCGTCATGCCCGACATATGAGGAATAGTTCCTTCACTTTTATCATAAACAGCACTAATCCTGTTTTCAAGGACTTCAGACAAAATCGATGCAATCTCATTCCTGATCCTGTAAAAACCAATAGAATGCATCTGCATAACAGCCACTCCATTATAGAAATCAACTATCAGTCCTGGTAATCCATCTCCTTCACCATGTATAAGTCTGAAAACATTTAGTTGAGGATTAGCTAAAATACCAATGGCTTTCCTGTATTCAATTGCACTTTTTATCTTTTGCCTGAAAAAATCAATATCAGGAGTTTCCTCTTTAAACGAGAGTATCCTGACTGCGATTGAACTTGGCTGATAGTGACCTACTGCAAGAAACGTATCTTTATTATCATATACATCCACCAGATCTCCTTCAACAGGATTCCCATACATTTTTTTAATTGCACCCGAAAATACCCAGGGATGGAACCGGCGGATGGATTGCTCTTTACCGGATTTCAACACTATTTTAATTCGCTCCACTTTATCTTGCATTTTCGAATATACTTCTTATTGATTTATGCCTTTTATCTAGAGAATCTTCTGACTCCCATTTACTAGTTTCTTATAAATCTGATGGCAGACCCAGGCATCCGTTGCTGCATATATCTGCTGGGCTTCCGAAAGTTGTTCTGCTTCCCAGTCTGTCACCTGCTGGCGCTTGGATATCCTGAACCCTAGTACTATTGCAGCCAGTTTTTTCAATCCCGAGCTCTGAATGCCAAAATCTTTAACCAGGGTTTGAAGATCAACAAATCCTTCAGGGGCAAATTTCCTGACCACTTTTAAAAATCGCACGTCATCATGTACTGCTACACCGGCTTTTATAATAGCGGGATCGGATAACAGATCAACCAGTTCATTTGGTATGCCTATTTTATTGATCCGGAAAAGACATGCAAGGTCTTCTGTAGAGAGCTGGATAAGAGATACTGAATTCTTCTTTCCCTTTTTAAATGTAGGCCTTGTTTCAGTGTCAAAACCAAGCAGGTCTGATTTCAGAAGCCTTGGAAAAACCTTATAAAACGTTTTAAGATTATCAACTAAAACTATTTCACCTTTAAACCATGAGAGCTCATGTTCCGCAAGCTCCTCAGCTGTAATATTCTCTTTATACATATTATTCACTATCTCCTCTTAAATCTTTTTGCCTTCTTGTTATAAACCAATCGGCAGTGTTTCTGGTTTCATCATCTGTTTTGTCAACTTTTTCAACTTTTCCGATTTCTTCTCCTGAATAGATGAATTTATGAATCGCCCTCATCGAATTTACTAGCTTCTGGCCCCAGAAGTTTTCAAAATTCATCCTGCATTCCCATACAGCGTCATTCATAACCTCTCCGGTACCGGTTTGATAAAGGAGAAGAAAATCCTTTATATCCTGGTAGATATCCGCCATATTCTCCGAGATACTTGAAATGACAGGCCCTTCGGTCTCATTTATTTTTTCATCGAATACCTCAAGATAATCATTAGCTGTCCCGAATTTCTCTTTNNCCATCTTCAAAAAATGGATCAAGTTGTGGCAAAAGAGAGGCTTTCAGATACATAAGAGGTAAAATACGTTGCAGTATCTTCAACAGTTCATCACCTTTCAGTTCAGAAGCATGTTCTGCATATTTGCAGAATTCATTTGCAACAGCAACAAATTCAATTACATTTCTTGAATAGACGGGATCTGAATTAGTATCCATAACACATAATTATAGTGTGGCGCATTTAACCTTTGTCAATTTACACCCTTATTTTTTGCCAGTTCGCGAAATTTTGATAAACAAGCAAGCTGTCTGAAAAGCAAACAGCAAATTCATTCTGCCAGATGTCAAAAGTAATAAAAATTGACAGGCAAAAGAAACACCTGTCTGATCTGAATATGGTTAATTTTACCTTCACACATAGAATAAGTCAGAGATTTCATCGGAAACCAAACTTTGTTTATTTTTTAAAAAACCAAATCAATATAATTTTCTAATTTTGGATGATTTGTTAATTGTGAAAGCAGGGTATATCAAAGTATTATCTTCTGTTACAATACATTATATAAATATGCTCATGTAACTGACGTGGCTTTGCAGTATAATAATGTGAATGATAATGGTGATAGAATGTCAACCAATAAAACTTTAGAAAATGAAAAAGCCTGACTTTACTAAACGAGACATCAAATTCTTCTTTTTAGTGGAAAAATAATACACTCCTTCGATAAATAGAAAGTTTTTGTATCTTGATTAAGATCTTATTGTTCATTATAACAATTTAATATGGCTATACTTAGAAAAATTGGAATGCAATTTAAAAAACCAACAGGATTCCATGGTAAGATAGTTTCAATCCTTATGAGTAAAGGAAACAGACCTGCCTATGAAAGGATGATTAAAGACATGACTATACATTCAAATGACAAAATCCTGGAAATAGTCTTTGGGCCAGGTATAGGAATTCATCTAATTTCAAAGATATTTGAAACAGCTGATATTTATGGAATTGATTTTTCCGAACTGATGTATAGAAGAGCTGCGAAGAGATATGAAAAGCTTATTGAAAACAACAGAGTTCATTTGTTATTTGGTGATTTTGTTGAAACTGAAATCAGTGCCAGTGGTTTTGATAAAATATTTTGTATAAACGTTGTATACTTCTGGGATAATCTTCAAAAACCATTCGAAAAAATTAAATCGCTTCTCAGGGATGATAGTATATTTTACTTCTATATGGAAAGTAAAGATGATTTGTCTAAAGTAAAGTTTACTAAAGATGAAATTTTCAACAAACACTCAATTGAGCAAGTAACGGAAGCTCTGAAATCAGCAGGATTCAAAGAGACCGAATACTATTTTAAGAAAGGATATTATATAAAAGCAAAAAAATAGCTGCATAACAACAACAAAACTGCGGAGATCCCTGTGTTTCCTCGCGGCAGATTTTTTCACAATTTAAACTTAACTTAATTGGCAGAATGATAATAAGATCCATTATCTTTGTATTAATCAATTCTTTCAGGCTTCAATATTATTATTTATGAAAGCAAAGAGTGGGGTAAAAGACTTTCCAATCGTTTGCGTGGGTGGTTCAGCCGGGGGACTGGATGCCTATATACGATTGTTAAAGCATCTACCGAACGATATGGGTGTTGCTATAGTAATCGTCAATCACCTGAGATCTGCAGCAACCCTACTCCATGAGATTCTTCCACGTTATACAAAGATGCCGGTTGAACTTATCACGGAAAGACTTGATATCCTGCCCAATCATGTTTTTATCATTCCTGAAAAACGCGACTTACACGTTCTTGGTGATGAGTTCCGGCTAAAGCCTATTTCAAAACCGAGAGGATGGCCCGATGTGATTACAGTTTTTCTCCGTTCTCTGACAGAGAACTGGGATGGCAAACTTATTGCTGTCATCGTCTCGGGATATGACGGGGATGGCTCAGAAGCGCTGTGTGGGATAAGAGAAGCGGGTGGTATAACAATTGCACAAAAGCCTGAAACAGCGAATCAACCTGATATGCCGAAGAGTGCAATAGCCAGCGGATGCATAGATTTTATTCTTTCACCTGAGGATATTGCCAAAGAAATTATACGAATTGCATACACAGCTAAATAAGAGAACAGAACAGAATATAATACATCATTCCCGGAATGATAAATCCCTGTTACAAAAAACACTGGATTACTCCGTTTAGATACTTATTCTATCGTGGATCAAAGAGTCGGTTGAGCTTACTTCATTTCAAAGTGAATCAAAAAAGGTTCTGAAATCCAACAACTTAGAACATTATAATTTAATTATATCTAAAAATTAATCCATCAAAAATCAGAAAACATGAATGCTGATAAAAATACTATTGGTTCAATTCAACAAAAACCACTGAGGCTATGGCCGGGTGTGGTCATTGTAGTACTTCAATGGTTGCTCAGATTTATTATACCTGTTTTTGTACCTGGTGCTATCGCGGCCGGTATATTTGGCGGAATTCTTCTGGGGTTGGCAGTTGTTATCTGGTGGGTCTTCTTTAGCAGGGCACCACGATTCGAACGATGGACCTCTGTTGTTCTTATGATAATAGCTCTTGTTGTGACCTCGCAAATCATTGACAAGTCGATTGCAACTTCGATGATGGGATTAATGTTTGTCGTATATTCAATCCCGATATTAAGCCTTGTTTTTGTTATATGGGCTGTGGTAAGCCGAAATCTCTCCGACAGGCCCAGACGTGCAACTATGGTTGCTGCTATTTTGCTCGCATCCGGCTTCTGGGCATTTCTGCGTTCAGATGGAATGAATGGACAAGCTCATCATTATTTTGCATGGAGGTGGTCTAAAACAGCCGAGGATCGTTTGATTGCTCAGACCAACAATAAGTTGACAGCGATGCCTCTAGATTCAGCTGCAATGGAAAAAGAAGCTGAATGGCCAGGCTTCCGTGGGGTCAATCGCGATGGTATCATTCATGGTGTCCATATCAACACCGACTGGATTAAAACACCTCCGATTGTGATGTGGCGAAAGCCTGTCGGACCAGGTTGCTCATCCTTTGCAATTCATGGTACTCTGCTCTATACTCAGGAACAACGTGGTGATTTTGAGATGGTTACCTGTTACAATTTGAATACCGGTGAACCAGTTTGGAGACACAACGATTCTGCCCGTTTCTGGGACTCACATGCCGGAGCTGGTCCGCGTTCTACGCCTACTCTCAGCAATGGCCGGGTATACACATTAGGTGCGACTGGAATTCTCAATGTTCTTGATGCTCGTGATGGCACTGTTTTTTGGTCCCGTAATGCAGCAAAAGACACTGATGTAAAGATCCCAGGCTGGGGATACACAAGTTCACCTTTAGTAGCTGACAACCTTGTCATAGTCGCAATTTCAGGCGAACTTGTTGCTTATGATCTTGTTACAGGCCTTAAACGATGGTCCGGTTCTGATGGGGGAGAAAGCTATAGCTCTCCACAATTATTTACAATCGACAATGTCAAACAGATTTTATTTATGAACAATTCAGGGTTAACCAGCTTTGCACCTGCTGATGGCAAAGTTCTATGGAAAATCCCACTGAAAGGCAGCCCAATTGTCCAGCCAGCCTTTATTACTAAAAACGATATTCTGATTAGCGATGTTGGCAACGGTGCAGGTAAAGCAATGCGGTATATCACAATCAAAAATGGATCCAATGGATGGGCTATCGAGGAACGATGGACCTCAGACAAGTTAAAACCCTACTTTAACGACTTCGTGGTTCACAAAGGTTATGTTTTCGGCTTTGAAGGTCCTACTCTGACATGCATTGATATCGAGAAAGGCAATCTCAGGTGGAAAGGGGGACGCTATGCAGGAGAAATTCTTTTGCTTGCCGATCAGGATTTGTTGGTGGTATTGTCGGAAAAAGGTGAACTGGCATTGGTTATGGCAACTCCTGAAAAATTCAAAGAACTTGCAAGGTTTCCGGCGATAAAGGGCAAAACCTGGAACCACCCTGTATTGGTTGGAGATCTATTGGTAGTTCGTAACAATCAGGAAATGGCCGCGTTCAAACTGTCCCGGCAGAATTAGTTGCCATTAACAACAATTGTTTGCAGCTTAAATACAGGTATTAAAAATATGTTCATATATTTTAGGATTTCCAGGTAAGTTTATAATCCTTATCCTGAATTATTTTGTTATGATCGAGTAGCCAGCGGATAACTTTAATGACCCGGTCTTCCGGGTAATCTATCAGTTTTACCAGTTCTTCAGCATCAGGATTTTCCCCACTCAGGATACTTTTTATATCTTCAAGAATAATATCGAATTCATACTTGCTTAGTTCCAGTTCATTCCTTTCACGGCATACATCGCAGATTCCGCATCGGTCCGATTCTTCGCCAAAATAATCAAGAAGATATACCGACCTGCAATGGCTGTCCGAATCTGCATATTCAATCATTTTGTTCAGACGTATTTCATATTTTTCCTTTACGTGAAGATAATTGTCAGGTGAGATCATTAATGCTTTCCGAACTAACCGTTCTTCTGTAAAGATCACCAGCGCTGTCTTTTTTCCGGGAATGTAACGGATAATATTTAATGATGACAATTTCACAAGATATTGATATATAGTGTCGCGTGTTGCTGCTGATTTGAGGGAAAGCGTCTCTTCGTTGACAGGAACGAATTCGCTGAACATCCCTGTATAAGATCTCAGCAGAAGTTTAATAAATCCGTCAAATGATTCGTTGGCTACCTGGAATTTATACAAATCATCACGGCTGACAATAAAATGTACCCTTGACGGATTATTTATTTCTTCAGTGAATTCCATATAACCTTCTCTCTGAAGGAACTGAAGACTGTTGTAAGTTTCGATTACCGGCAGCCTNNTAATTGCATAATGCCTCATAAGTGTCTTTGATCTTTTCTATTGGCGGATATTTCTTCCTGATATTGTCTTTCAGGCGGGCTTTATCCGCAGGTGAATATAAAAGAACAGCGAAAGCAGGTTTACCATCACGTCCGGCTCTCCCGCTCTCCTGAAAATAACTCTCAATACAATCAGGTATATCCCAGTGAATCACAAACCTTACCTCAGATTTGTCGATACCCATTCCGAAAGCATTTGTGGCTACGATAATTCTGGTCTCTCCCATCGTCCATGAAGCTTGTTTCCTGTCACGAAGGTCATCAGTTAATCCTGCATGATAGAAATCAGCGCTTATTCCATTTGCAACGAGAAGTTCGGCTACTTCTTTGCATCGTTTTCTGCTTCTGACATAGACTATACCGCTTCCTTTTGTTTTTTTCAGTGTTTTGACCAGGTAAGTTCCTTTTTCTTCCACTTTCCGAACCAGATAGGAAATATTTTTCCTGTCGAAACTGGTTCTGAGAACATTCTTCTCCTTGAAGGCCAGCTTCTTCATGATGTCATCAATTACCTGGCGTGTAGCTGAAGCAGTCAAAGCCAGGAATGGAACCTTCTCGGAAATATGATCCCTCAGTGATGCAATTTTCAGATATGATGGCCTGAAATCATATCCCCATTGTGAAATACAATGTGCTTCGTCTATTGCTACCAGCGAGAGGTTAAGCCTTGCTACCTTCGCCTGGAAAACCCTGGTTGATATTCTTTCGGGCGAGATGTACAGAAACTTATAATCTCCAAAGATGCAGTTTTCGAGTGCATTATCTATTTCTTCACCTGACATCCCTGAATGAATAGCTATAGATCTTATTTCCAGATCATTAAGGCGATTTACCTGATCTTTCATCAAGGCAATTAACGGAGTGATTACCAGGCAGATTCCTTCCTGTGCAAGCGCAGGTACCTGAAAAGTTATGGACTTTCCTCCACCGGTTGGCATAAGTCCGAGCGTATCCCTGCCCTCTGCAACAGATCTTATTATATCTTCCTGCAGTGGCTTAAAGGTGGTATACCCCCAATACTTTGTTAAAACCTGTCTGTACGATTCAATATTCATTCCGGGTTGCACTTAACACAAATATACAAACTATTTCTTAACCCTTCCCCTGCCCTTCCCTGCAGTCTGGCTCCTTCGCTAAAATTGCCTACCAGGCAATTTTTTAACGCTCGGCCCTCTTAAACAATAAAGGAAGGGTGAATACACTATTAGACAAGAGATTACTCCCCCTCCCTTAGACTTAAGGGAAGGGGTTGGGGGAAGGGTTTAAAAATCTACGACACAAGATGTTTTATGAGTTCTGTTTTTTTTCGTAATTTGCGCCATTAAAAACTTAAAATCTCATCTGATGTCATTCTTAAAAGATAAGATACTTTATGAAGGATTAACATTCGACGATGTCCTTCTGGTTCCTGCATATTCTGAGGTTCTGCCAAGGGAAGTTGATATCAGCTCCATGTTTACAAGAAACATCCGTATCAATACGCCGGTTGTATCTGCAGCCATGGACTCAGTTACAGAAGATGAATTGGCAATTGCCATTTCGCGGGAAGGCGGTATAGGAGTGATTCATAAAAATATGTCCATTGAAAAGCAGGCTTCACAGGTCAAACGCGTCAAGAGGGCTGAAAATGTTATGATTTTTGATCCAATAACTATCAACCTCGAAGCAACTGTGGCTGAAGCAATGAATTTAATGAGCGAATATAAGATCGGTGGAATTCCGGTTATTGATAAAAATGGAATTCTGAAAGGAATTGTCACTAACAGGGATCTGAGATTTGAAAACAATCCCTTCCGGAAGATAACCGAGGTAATGACAACTAATCTGATCACAACAAACCATCAGACAAACCTTGAATCTGCCTCAAGGATACTTCAGAAACATAAGATTGAAAAGCTCCCGATGATTGATGAGTCAGGTAAGCTGATTGGATTGATTACTTATAAAGACATAACAAAATCAAAGGATCGTCCGAATTCATGCAAGGATGACAAAGGAAGGCTCAGAGTGGCCGGTGCGGTAGGGATTGCTGCTGATACCCTGGAGAGGGTTGAAGCTCTGATAAATGCAAATGTCGATGCAATTTCCATTGATACATCACATGCTCATACGAAAAGCGTTATAAATATTCTGAAAGAAATAAAAAGAAATTATCCTAAGGTTGAAGTTGTAGCCGGGAACATTGTTACATCTGAAGCTGCTAAAAAGCTTGCCGATGAAGGCGCCGATGCAGTTAAAGTAGGAATAGGGCCGGGATCAATATGTACGACCAGGATAATTGCAGGTGTAGGTATACCACAACTATCTGCTATATATAATGTTGCAAAAGCTATTGAAGGTTCAGGTATTCCGGTAATCGCTGATGGAGGAATAAGGTATTCAGGTGATATAATCAAAGCAATTGCTGCCGGCGCCGATTCAATTATGGCAGGATCACTTTTTGCAGGTGTTGAAGAATCTCCTGGAGATACCATTATTTATAACGGACGTAAGTTCAAAGCATACAGAGGAATGGGATCTATTGAGGCAATGCAACAAGGCTCAAAGGACAGGTATTTTCAGGATATTGAGGATGATATAAAAAAACTGGTTCCGGAAGGAATTGAAGCAAGGGTGCCATACAAAGGAACACTCGCTGAAGTAATTTATCAGATGACCGGAGGTTTAAGAGCCGGAATGGGATACCTGGGAGCCAAAAATATAACTGTTCTTAAAAAAGAAGGCAAATTTGTAAGGATAACACATTCAGGCATTATAGAAAGCCACCCTCATGATGTATCCATAACAAGGGAAGCACCTAATTATAGCAGAAAATCATTTGAATAACCGGTATCAGAAAATCCTGATGAAGTTCAGATCATATTATTTAATCACTTTGATATATCTGTTCCCGGTTTTATGCCAGGCACAGGATTTGAATACGAAAACACTGATGACTATGGACGAAAACAAGATACAGGCAGGTGAATTCATCAGAATGTATAAAAAAAGTGTTGAGCCGGGAAAAACTCCGGATATCGATAGTTATTTGCAGCAATTTATAATTTTTAAACTTAAAGTGGCCGATGCGCTAAATGAAGGTTATGATACAACAAGATCGTTCAGAAATGAGCTGAATGGATACCGTACCCAGCTTGCACAAAATTATCTGACCGATTCACAAACAAAAGAGAAACTCCTGCTGAAAACATACCAGAGATCCCTGACTGAAATTAACGCCTGGCATATTCTGATTGCTATGCCACATGAAGCTTCATCTGCAGATACATTGAGGGCATGGCAAAAAGCCATTGATATAAGGGAAAGAATAATAAAAGGCGAACCTTTCGAAATTGTTGCAAGGGGAAGTTCCGATGATAAATCAGTGAAGATAAATGGAGGAAACCTTGGATATTTTTCTGTCTTTCAAATGATAATGCCGTTTGAAGATGCTGCATATTCATTGAAGAAAGGCAATATTTCAATGCCTGTAAGAACACCCTTCGGATATCATATTATTAAAATTACAGATAAACGGCCATCAAAAGGTAAAATAAAAGTAGCTCACATAATGAAGGCTGTCCCACCAGGAACGGATGATAAAGAGGCTCAAAAGGCAGAAGAGGAAATAAACAGTATTTATAAAATGTTGCAGGAAGGGGCTTCTTTTGCTGAACTTGCTAAAAAGTATTCAGATCATAAAGAATCAGCTGTAAAAGGAGGTGAACTCAACTGGTTTGGAACAGGCGAAATTATAAGCGAATTTTCTGAGGCAGCATTCGCCATTACAGATACTGGAAAGTATACAAAGCCTGTTCATACTATATACGGATGGCATATTATTAAACTGCTAGGTAAAAAATCACCTGGTACTTTTGAAGAGTCAAGATCCTTCCTCGAAAGCAAAATCAACAAGTCGTATCTCAACTCCATAAGCAAAAAAACATTTGTCGAGAAATTGAAAAAGGAGTACAATTTTCAGGTCAACCAGGATGCATATAACTGGTTTGTTGGTCATACCGATACACTTATCATTCAAGGAATAAAAAAATATGACAGGACTTCAATACCCGACGGAAACTTGTACTCATTTGTAAATAAACATATTACAACAAATGAATTCGCAGATTACGTTGAAAAGAGAGGATCTTTGCTTGTTACTAAAGATTCATCAGAATTCATTAACCGATTGGTTGAAACAAGAGCATCTGATCATTTAATCAATTACGAGAATTCAGTGCTTGAAATAAAATATCCGGAATTCAGGTATCTCATGAACGAATTCCATGATGGGATGCTTCTTTTTGAAATCTCGGGCAAGAATGTATGGAACAGGGTGAGCAATGATTCATCAGGTATGCGCAATTATTACAATGAGCACAAAAACAACTGGCTTTCGGGAAGAGGAATTGAGGCAGAAATTTATACTCTGAAAGTTCCTGACGAACAGAAATTGTTATCATCAGCATTAAAAAAATATTCTCAGAGACCTGATTTGGATGATATACTTCTTAATAAATTCAACAAAAAAAATGATACTTTGCTTTTCATTAAAAAGGGCACGTGGTACAAGGGAGACAATCCTGATTTAGATAAAATTGAATGGATCAGTGGTTCACAGCCTGTTACCATTGATGGTTTTCCGTCAATAATCCTTATTAAAAGAGTCATAGAACCTGCTCCTCTGAAATTTGAAAGAGTTCAGAGTGAAGTGATGACCGGATACCAAGAGTTCCTGGAGAGTGAATGGATAAGACAATTAAACAAAAAATATAGCGTTAAGATTGATAACTCCGTACTCGAGGAAGTGAAGAAGAATTTGAAAAATGAATAAATCAATTATCATATTATTCAGCATTTTCCTTTTAGTGGGTTGTAGAAATAAACATAGCCAGTCTAAAAGAATTGCTATTGCGGAAGTTGGTCGGGTTGTTCTGTATTATGATGAAATGCCAAAGCTTATTCAGCGAGGCATTAATGAAGCTGACTCCGCAGCATTGTTTCAGAATTACATAAACAAATGGGCCAAGAGACAGTTATTGTTGCAGAAAGCTGAAGAAAATCTCTCTCCTGCACTTAAAGATGAAATCACTAAACAACTTGAAGAAACAAGATCAAATCTGGTCATTTATCAGTATCAGCGACAGATGATTCTTGAAAAACTGGATACAGTTTTAACCGATGCAGAGCTTGAAAATTATTATGCTGCCAACGAAAACAGTTTTGTTCTCACATCAAATATTGTAAAAGCTCTTTTCATAAAAATACCATTGGAAACTCCTGATCTGAATAAAATTAGAACACTAGCACGGTCAAATGATCACAATGATCTTCAGCGACTTGAAACTTATTGCTATCAGTTTGCTGAAAAATTCGATGATTTCAACGAAGCATGGGTTCCAATGGACAAGCTATCGGTTGAATTGCCGCAAAATATTGAAAATGAGGAATATTTCCTGAAAAGAAATACTTTTTTTGAAACCAGTGATTCCACCTCACTATACCTGGTCTCGATACGTGATTACAGGTTAAGATCTTCCCTTGCCCCTTTTGAATATGTCAAAGATGATATAAAGAGAATAATCTGGAATACAAGGAGATTCGAATTTATTCAATCGCTTGAGAATGGAATTTATAATGATGCACTTAAGGATAACAGTTTTAAGATATATTGATACAATAATAACGATGAAAAGAAAATTAAAATTTTGCCTGACACTGATATGTTTGTTTTTGCCAGGAGTATTTATTGCTAATTCTCAGGTACTTGTTGAATCAGTAGCAGCTGTTGTCGGAAATGAGGTTATCTATCTTTCCGATGTGGAGAATGCCATCACTGATCTGAAAAGGAATGGGGATAAAACTCCTATAGATGATCTTACCTGCAGGGTATTTCAGCAGATGCTTGTTTNNGTTGAAGGTGATCTGAACATGAGGATGAATGATGCCATCAGGACAGCAGGTAGTGAAGAGGCTCTTGTTACATACTTTAAGAAGAGCATGCCTGAGATCAGAAGGGATATAAAGAAAAAACTCATAGAACAGCAGGTTGTTGGGGAAGTCCAGAACAAGATCTCTAAAAATATCACAATCACACCGGCAGCTCTTAAGAAGTTTTATAATTCGCTCCCAAAGGACAGCCTCCCTGTTGTTCCTGCAAAATATGAAATAAGCCTCATTCAGTCCGACCCACCCGATAATGAAGATAATAAAGCCGAAGCTCGTCAGAAGCTGCTCGACATTAGAAGTCAGATCCTTGCAGGGAAAAGTTTTAATGTCCTGGCAATTATGTATTCTGAGGACCCCGAAAGTGCAAAAAACGGTGGTGAAATAGGATTCCGGGTCCGTGGGGAACTCGAAAAACCATATGCCGATGCGGCATTCAGTCTCACTAAAAATACTGTCTCCAGAATTGTTGAAACAAAGTTTGGTTTCCATATTATTCAACTCATTGAACGTAAGGGCGATTTGGCTAATACACGTCATATTCTTATACGGCCGAAAGTAAAACCGGTACAGGCAGAAAAAGCAATGGCCAGACTCGACAGTATTGCCAATCTGATAAGGAAAGACAGCATCAAGTTTGAAACAGCTGCATTACGTTTCTCCACACACAAAGACAGCAGGATTAATGGTGGAAAGATGGTAAGCTCAAATCCTTCCGCCCGTATCTCATGGCTCACTCTTGAAGAATTAAACCCTGAAATGTATGTAAAAATCAGGGAAATGAAGGTTGGGGAAATATCAGACGCTTTTAAAACAACTGATGAGAATAATAATGAGGTTTTCAGGATAGTCAAGCTTGATAATGTACTGCCTGCACATGCGGCAAACCTAAAAGATGATTATCAGAGCCTGTCTGATGCTGCTCTGGTTAAAGAAAGAGCCAATGTTTTTGATAAATGGGTTAAAAACAAGATTGATATCACTTATATTAAAATAAGCGAGGAATTCAAATCATGTGACTTCTTAAAACAGGGATGGCTGAAATAAATATTTATAAACACCGGGTCCGTAATACTTCACTCAGACATTTACTCTATGTCACGATTATCCTGTTATTAGTACCTTCACTTCAGTCTCAGGATGTACCTGGCAATCAAACGACCAGGAAGAGAATAGATCTGAAAAATGCTGACATAGATGATACTTTTAGAGATCCCCTTACAGGAAAGGATATTCACCATCTTCTCGGTAATGTACGACTTCAGGACGACAAAATAAAGATGTGGTGCGATAGTGCACTTTTTTATCCTGATAAAAATCAGGTGACTGCTTTCAGCAAAATACATATCCAACAGGGTGACACACTGAATCTCTATGGAGAATACCTGTTTTATGACGGGAAAACAGGGTTAGCTTTTGTAAAAACAAATGTTGTGCTGATAGATAAAGACACTCACCTCTACACCGACTCAATACACTATGATGTTAATACCAGAATTGCCCGGTATACCAACAGGGGCAGAATTACAAATGCTAAAAATACGCTGACAAGTATCATCGGTGTTCTTTATGTTTCAGAAAACCTGTTTCATTTCAAGGATAGCGTAAAAATAGTGAATCCCGAATATGTGATGACTGCTGATACAATGGATTATAATACCATCTCAGATATTGCGTATTTCACCGGTCCTACTGAGTTAAAGGGCGATAGCTTATATCTTTATTGCGAAAAAGGATGGTATGACACAAAAAAAGAGATCACCTCGGTCTGGAAAAATTCCATGATTGATAACCGAAAACAAATCATACATGGTGATTCCCTTTTTTTTAATGATAGTACCGGATTCGGGGAATCATTCAAGAATGTGGTAATTGAAGATACTACAAACAAGATTGCAGTAGAAGGCAACTACGCATGGTACTATAAACAGCCTGAAAAGTTCTTTGTAACAAACAGGGCAGTTTTTATTCAAATCTCAAACCAAGACTCATTGTTCCTGCATGCTGATACTATTAAATCAATTACACTATCAGACACTTTAGGAAAAGAATTCAGGCTTATGCGGGCATATTATGGGTGTCGTATTTTCAGCAAAGATATGCAGGCAAAATGCGATTCGCTTTCATATTCATTCCAGGATTCAGTTATCAGACTTTATAATGCCCCTGTGATCTGGTCAAATGAAGACCAGCTTACTTCTGACTCAATGGCGATATTTACAAAAAACCGTCAGACAGACCGGTTGGAATTATATAATAATGCCTTTATTGCGAGTCAGGTAGATACTTCGAGATTTAACCAGATTAAGGGCCGGTCACTTACTGGTCATTTCAAAAACAATGAATTGTACAAGATAAATATAAAGGGTAACGGAGAAGCGCTGTATTACCTGCTTGATGGAGAAAATGTTGCAGGTGTGGACCAATCAAAATGTGCGAATATGGAGGTTATTCTTGATAAAGGTAAGGTATCCGAAATTTATGAACATGAGAATCCCGAAGGTTTTATCGATCCGCCTCTTCCTCTCACACATGTAAGACTTGAAGGGTACAAGTGGTTCGATAATATACGGCCTAAAAAGAAGAATGACATATTCAATAAATAAAAAAGAGGCTGATCTTATGAAAATCAGCCTCTTTATTAGTATTCATCTTCATTAAAAAAGAAGTCATCCTTACTTGGATAATCCGGCCAGATATCTTCAATGCTTTCGTAAATATCACCTTCATCCTCAATTTCCTGCAGGTTTTCAATAACTTCCATAGGGGCACCCGATCTAATGGCGAAATCAATCAGCTCATCCTTAGTGGCAGGCCATGGAGCATCCTCAAGTTTTGATGCTAATTCAAGTGTCCAATACATATTTTCCTGATTAAGTAAAGCTTAAAACAAAGTTTGCAAATATATATATTATTTTATTTAAAAAGCAATACCTTATTTTAAGTTTTTTAACATTTCAGACCATCCACTTAATCTCTTCAATATCAAGGTCTAAGGCAATTTTTCTTGACAAAACAAATAAAAAATCTGAAAGTCGGTTAAGAAATTTATTCACTATTTCAGGCGATTCTTCAGTTTTGTTTAACCTGAAAACAGCCCTCTCTGCTCTGCGGCATACACATCGGGCTATATGACAATATGATACGAGTATATTTCCCCCGGGAAGAATGAAACTATTTAATGGAGGAAGGGTCTCCTCCATCATGTCAATTTCGTTTTCAACCACTGATAAGCAGCCGGGATCAGGTAATATCTTTCTGCTATTAATGTTCTGATCATCAATGGCAAGTGCAGCAGCACAACTCATAAGCTGGCTCTGAATATAAGTAAGAAGTTCTTTCCTTTTTTGATTTTCTTTGTGATCCCTTAATAATCCAATCCATGCAATAAGCTCATCGACAGAACCATACGCTTCCATACGGACCGAATGTTTTGGAACTCTCCTGCCTCCCGATAATGAAGTTGTACCATCGTCACCTTTAAGGGTATATATCTTCATAATTAAATAAAAGGAAAAACAAGAAGTAAAATTATCGCAGATCGGTTACCTTATGCTTTCTTATAGTTTTCATTCCGGTAGTCCTGAGCAATCTCTCCGTCGAATAATCTGATTATGCGGGCGGCATGTTTAGCAATATCCTCTTCGTGTGTAACAACAATCACAGTATTCCCTTTTCTATGTATATCATCAAGTAATCCCATAATATCAAGTGAAGTTTTACTATCGAGGTTACCGGTCGGTTCATCCGCGAGTATAATTGATGGCTTGTTTACCAGAGCCCTGGCAATAGCAACTCGCTGACGTTGTCCACCTGACAATTCATTTGGTTTATGAGTCATCCTGTCTGCCAGTCCCACCTGTTCAAGAGTTTCAACTGCTACCTTTTCCCTGTCAAGTTTAGGTATACCGGCATATATTAAAGGCAGGGTAACATTTTCAAGTGCAGAATATCTGGGAAGGAGGTTAAAGGTCTGGAATATGAATCCAATCTCTTTGTTTCTTATTTCTGCCAGATAATCATCTTCCATTTTACTAACATCTGTGCCATTAAGGATATAACTTCCGCTTGATGGAGTATCGAGACATCCAAGCAGGTTCATTAATGTGGATTTTCCTGATCCTGATGGTCCCATTATCGCAACATATTCATTCCTTTCAATATTAACAGAGACTGACCGTAAAGCCCTTACAATTACTGATCCTACCTGATAATTCTTAACAATATCATGAATCTCAATTACTTTATCCATAACGCTTAAAATTTGAATTTCCGAAATTAGATTAAATATGTCAAATAATAAATTTTATAACCTTAATTTTTGTTAATATCTGATTGCATAGTTATTGTGATTAATTCCTCCCCTGAAAAATAATATCCCCATTCTGAAAAGATCAACGCTTATAGAAACCTTAGGATGAAGTTTTATTTCCTCCCATGCTTCAGCCATTTCTTTTGAATAGATGATATCGTCAATTATAATAACTGTCTTGCTGTCTGAAAGGTCTGCCAACTGGCTGAAATATTTTATTACAGGTTCTTTCAGGTGATTCCCGTCAATAAAAACCAGCCCGGGCTTAATACCGATGTTTGCGAGACCGGGCAATACTTCGTCAAACGGACCTTCCGATAGCATAATATTTTTAAAGCCAGCTTCAACGAAATTCTGCCTGGCAATGCTGGCAGTTGCCGGACAACCCTCTACTGTACACACGACTGCATCAGAGCAGGAAGCAGCGAGATACATTGCGCTTATTCCCAGGGAAGTACCCAACTCAATTATCAGTGGGTAGCCGAATTCAGCAGCCAAATTTGACAACAATCTTCCATATTTCACAGGAACAGCCGAATATCTGGCTATCCCAGACACTCTTCTTAAGCTTGTTTTCAAAGATCCTGATCGGGAACCAAGGTCCTTAACAGATATTATTCGATTGTCAAAGATCATTTTCTGTCTGACCCGTTCAACTTTTAAAACGACATCAGGATCAATCTTGTTCCGGAAGACCCGGGACACCAGATCATAAACGAATGGACTGTGTATTCCATGTCCCTTCCTATGATGTGATAGTAAAATGTAATTCAGATATTTGATAGCCTGGGAAAAAATCATCTAAGCATTGGCGTTATAATTAGGACAGGTTTTCAAAAATACGTATTTTCGGATAATGATTTAATACTTAATTTTAGCATTTGCCCCTCGGAGGGGTATTGAAAAAGTAATTAATTTTAAATCTTCTCCTTTGTGCACCTTAGTGATGTACTTTGTGATCCTTTGTGGTTCAATGTTTTAACTTTTACCACAAAGGGACACTAAGGGTATCACTAAGGATAACAAAAGAACTTTTTCAAAATTTCCTAATACTCTGGATATAAATAGAATTACTTTAAAATTCCAAAGAATTAGTTCCTGATGGGATCGAAAGACTAAAATGTGTCTAAATTAACCCCCTTTAAAGAAACAGGGGGTATTGGAATAAATATCTCTTTTCTCGGATGGTGAACAAAGAATTTTTAGATACTGAGATTACCTATCTTCAGGGAGTCGGCCCGAAAAGGGCAGAACTGCTTAATAAAGAGTTGAGTATTTTTACATTCCGCGACCTGCTTTACTATTTCCCATACAAATATATTGACAGAACCAGGTTTTATAAGATTGCAGAACTTGATCCGGACCTTCCATTTGTTCAGATAAGAGGTATCATAAAAGGATACACTACCGAAGGCCATGGCAACAGCAAAAGGTTAGTTGCTGATTTTCAGGATGATACCGGAACAATCAAGCTTGTCTGGTTTAAGGGTGGAAAATGGATCACCGGCAGCTTTAGTCCGGGTGTCGAATTCATTGTGTTTGGGAAACCGGGTGTTTTTAATGGAATTATTAATATAATCCATCCTGAAATTGAGGCTGCCGATAAGATGGCTGAGAGGCTGAATTCTGCTTTGCAGGCACAGTATAGTACTACTGAGAAACTTAAGAATCAGTTTGTTTCTTCAAAAACGATCAGTAAGCTGTTAGGCAATATATTGAAACAGATTAAGATAAGATTGCCTGAAACCTTACCCGGTTACATTGTATCACAGTATAAGCTAATGGAGATTCATGAGGCTCTCCATAAAATTCATTTCCCGTCAAATCCTGATGAACTTGAAAAGGCCAGGCACCGACTGAAATTTGAAGAATTGTTTTATATTCAGCTGAATCTTCTTCGATTCAAGTCAAACCGTAACCTGAAATTCAGGGGATTTGTTTTTTCAAGTGTGGGCGATAATTTTAATAATTTCTATTATAACAATTTACCCTTTACTCTTACGGATGCTCAGAAAAGAGTGATGAAAGAGATAAGAAAAGATCTGGGTTCTGGAAAACAGATGAACCGATTGCTTCAGGGAGATGTCGGCAGCGGAAAAACGCTTGTAGCTCTTATGAGTATGCTTATTGCAATAGATAACGGATATCAGGCATGTATAATGGCACCCACTGAAATTCTGGCAAACCAGCATTATCAGAGTATCACTAAATTACTTGAGGGAATTGATATTAAAATACGTTTGCTTACGGGTTCCTCAAAAAAGTCCTCGCGTAAATCAATTGCTGAATCACTGCTCGACAGATCATTGAATATACTGATAGGTACTCATGCCCTGCTCGAAGAAAATGTCCAGTTTGCCAACCTGGGTTTAGTAATTATCGATGAGCAGCACAGGTTCGGTGTAGCCCAGAGAGCAAGGCTCTGGCAGAAAAACCTTAACCCTCCTCATATTCTTGTGATGACTGCAACGCCTATTCCAAGAACTCTCGCGATGACTCTTTACGGGGACCTTGATGTTTCTGTAATCGATGAACTTCCTCCGGGAAGGGTTCCGATAAAAACAATGCATTTCACTGATTCAGAAAGGAATAAGGTTTTTGGGTTTATCAGGAACCAGATAGCCCAACAACGTCAGATATATATTGTATATCCTCTTATCAAAGAATCTGAAACCATGGATTATAAGGATCTTGAGGATGGTTGGGATACTATTTCAAGAAGTTTCCCTGCCCCAAAATATTGCATAAGCATTGTTCATGGAAAGATGACACCTGCGAATAAAGAGATGTCGATGAAACTTTTTAAAGACGGGGTGGCTCATATACTGATTGCAACTACAGTTATCGAGGTTGGTGTCGATATACCCAATGCAACGGTAATGGTTATTGAAAGCGCTGAACGATTCGGTCTCTCTCAGTTACACCAGTTAAGAGGACGTGTTGGCAGAGGCGCTGATCAGTCATATTGTATCCTTATGAGTTCCGACAAGCTCTCAAGAGAAGCTGCTAAAAGAATTGAAATAATGATCAGGACAAACGATGGTTTTGAAGTTGCTGAAACAGATCTCCAGCTCAGGGGTCCAGGCGATATTGAAGGAACGCTTCAGAGTGGAATTCCATTTGATCTGAAAATTGCCGATCTTGGTAAAGACGGACAATTAATTGAATATGTAAGACATATTGCTGAAGAGATAATCAACCTCGATCCCTTACTTGAAAATAATCAGAATCTGATCTTCAGATCCGAATTAAAACGACTTTTCAGTCAGAGGCAATCATGGAGTAATATAAGTTAAAATATGACAAATAACAATTATTACGAAATCCTTGGTATCCAGTCGAACGCTTCAATCGATGATATAAAAAAGGCTTATCGGAAAAAAGCGCGCCTTTATCACCCCGATATCAATCCTGCCCCTGATGCCAAAGACCATTTTATAAGCATAACCGAAGCCTACGAATTCTTAATTGCAAATTACCAAAAAATCAAGACTGATGATCAGTTATACCAGCAGGCGATGGATGACTGGAGAAAATACAGGCAGGACAGGTCACGAAAACGAGCTTCAGTTTATGCTCGGTCATCTTACGAAACATTTAAGAGTACAAAGTTTTACAAAACAACCAGGATCTTTGACAGGACATCGATAATTTTCAGTTTTATTGTTTCTATAATGGTTCTGATCTATACTGTTTATGGATATTTCTTCAGATTGAAGCACCCTATACCCGGACTGGAAAAACCATCAGTATTTGCTTTCATAATGCTTCTGCTACTAGGTATGATCTTTTTTGTTGTATCATTTATCTATCTCAGGGCTTATCAGGAAACTGCTAAAAAAAGAAAAAAGAAATCCTGATCAAGTGGCATGGTTTTTGAGCATTTTCTCCTGATAACCCGGACTTTACCAAACAGGATTTAATTAAGCTTGATCGATCCTTAAAATATGAAAATTATGATAAAAAATATTTCCAAAGCCGCAATTGCACTATTAGTCGTAATTCCTTTGCTTTTTTCATCATGCAAAAAAGAATCTTCCGGACCTTTGCCGGTTGATCCGGTTCAGATTAACCTGACCACCAATCAGGTTTCACTTATTGAATCTGATAATTCGTTTGCTTTCGACATTTTCAGGAAAGTTCTTGATAATTCTGCAGAATCTGAAAATATTATCATCTCCCCTCTCAGCATCTCATCTGCCCTTTCCATGACGATGAACGGAGCAAATGGAGCAACCCGCGATTCGATGCTGAAAGCCTTAAGAATGAATGGATTAACTCCTGATATAATCAATAATTCATATAAAAGTCTTACTGAAGCACTCCTTAGTGTTGATAAACGCGTCTTAATCTCAATTGCCAATTCTGTATGGAGTGAGAAGAATTTTGTCGTAAAAAAACCTTTTACTGATATCCTTACCGGATTTTATAATGCCGAATCCAGGTCATTTGACATTATCGATCCACAGGTTCCTTCGCTGATTAACAACTGGATTGATACCAAGACAAACGGATTAATAAAAAATATGGTTGACAAACTCGATCCAAACACAGTAATGCTATTAATTAATGCAATCTATTTTAAAGGAAAGTGGAAATCTCAGTTCGACGTAGCTAATACTGTTCAGGGATCATTTTATAAACCAGGCGGGGTAACGGAACAGGTCTCTATGATGAAACAGACTTCTGACTACAAAATCTATAAAGGCGAAGGATTTACCCTGGCCGAACTACCTTACGGACAAGGAAATTTTGTGATGGATGTGATCCTTCCTGACGATAACAGTGAAATTAATAATATAATTCCTATAATAAATGACAATACTTTGAAGGGATGGCTCAATCTGATGAGTTCCAGAAAGACTGATCTTTCATTTCCGCGTTTTAAATATGGATATAAAAAGGAACTTTCTGATATATTAACTGATATGGGAATGGGAATAACTTTTGGCAATNNCAGGCATTTATTGAAACAAATGAAGAAGGTACGGAAGCTGCGGCTGCTACAATAGTTGGAATTTCTACTACCGCAATAATTGAGCCTTTCAATCTTAATATTGACCATTCATTCCTTTATATAATCAGAGAAACCACTACCAGTTCGATACTTTTTATGGGCAGAGTTGCTGATCCATTG
>PLMC01000085.1:0-11536 GCA_003141495.1 Bacteroidales bacterium | reverse complement strand
ATCACTTAAGTTTGATAAAATTAAACTTGACATCAAGAACTGAAGAAAAGTATTCTCCACGTTCCAGGATATCATCATCACCATCTTCGTAATACCAGTTGAATATGAATTTCTTATGCTTTAATGTAACATAAGTAATTTTTTGTAAAATATGTATAAACACTTTTGCACTGGCACTGTTAAAATATTCAAGATTCAAATCCACACTTGTAATTTCTGCAGGAACTTTTATATACTCGGTGATCCAATCTTCAACAGGTTCGAAAAAATCAGTTACATTCTCATGTATTGACCTGCCTTTTATTCGGATTATCCCCTCCGGATTTAAAATTATCTCGGGTGTATTCTTTGTCGGTGAAATCCTCAACTCCTCCATCTCATATAATTTGTTCCGAAATTACAAATTTTATCACAAAGAAACATATTCCGTTAAATGAATCTGTCAAAAAAACTATCCCGCCAATAGCATCTGCCCCAATAACAAGAAATTTTAGATCGGATTTTTTCACGTAAAAAGTACAACCATTATCAATACCTGGCCAGCGGAATTACATCATGACCAGAAAATTCACCTCTAAGATATTTATAATAGCCTGTAATGCCAATCATTGCAGCATTATCTGTTGTATAACGGAACTCAGGTATAAACAAGTTCCAGTTTCTCTTTTCAGCTTCTTTTTTCATTTCGCTCCTCAGTCCGGAATTTGCAGATACTCCTCCGGCTATTCCAATCTCTCCGATTCCTGTTTGTAAAGAAGCATTCACGATTTTCCCGATCAGGATACTTACTATTGTATGCTGAAGGGAGGCACACAAATCGGCTTTATTGTGTTCTATAAAATCAGAGTCTTCTTTTAACCTGTCGCGAAGGAAATAGAGAAAGCTTGTCTTTAGTCCGCTAAAACTGAAATCAAGACCTTTAACATGAGGTTTTGAAAACCTGAAAGCATTCATGTTTCCTTCACCGGCCAGTTTATCTATCATCGGACCTGCAGGATAAGTAAAACCCATTACTTTCCCACATTTATCAAAAGCTTCGCCTGCTGCATCATCAATTGTGTTTCCGATAACCTCCATTTCCAGCTGGCTTTTTATGACAATTATCCGGGTATGACCTCCCGATACAAGCAGACATAAGAAAGGGAAAGAGGGTAACCGGTTCTCCTTATCTTTCTCAAGAATAAAATGAGCCAAAACATGTGCCTGAAGATGATTTACTTCAATTAATGGAATATTCAGAGCAATTGCAAATCCTTTGGCAAAAGAAGTCCCAACAAGCAATGAACCGAGGAGTCCGGGTCCACGTGTAAAAGCAACCGCGTCAATATCTTCATTATTTACTCCGGCTTTTACCATCGCCTGATGTGTTACAGGTACAATATTCGCCTGATGAGCTCTGGATGCCAGTTCCGGAACAACTCCGCCATAAGACATATGTATATCCTGATTAGCAATGAGATTAGAAAGGACATAACCATCCCTGATGATTGCAACTGAAGTATCATCACACGACGATTCTATAGCTAAAATTGTAACTGCCATCAGTACTTGATTTTCAGATATATTTCAGGAAATTCTGTATGCCATATTATTAAAATATTCAATCCGCAAATGTCCGTAAAATATTACACCTAAAAACAGATTCGTGAAAAAATATTCCGGTGCTTCGCCCCTTTATAGAAAAAAGAGTGGCAGAGCCACGAAATATTTGCAGAAATGAATTTGAAATGGAAATGAAAGGTGCAGAGCACCACAATATTTTGGCAGTTTTAAAGATAGCAATTTAACTTGAAGCCACTGATAGAAACGAAAACATTAATGTACATGATTTGTCTGTTGTGCTCTTAATCGGAATAAATTCTTTGAAACAAAATCCATTTTTTGCTTTCATGTTTATTAATTTCAGTGATTTCAATCTCTTTCTTTTCACATCCTTTTATGTTGCAATACTGGTAGATACGTTCATAAGCCAGGGATTTTTGAACTGATGGAACAGAGAGAATATGCAGAATTTCTGTTTTATAAAACACGCTAAATGAAACCCATCCAAACCAGGTTTTTACTTTTGTATCATAATAAGATGTATCACCCTTAGTATAGGTTATTATTCTGAATCTTTGTTTTTTCATAGTTTGTCCAGAATAGTTTTTACTGAGAAATCTCAAGCATATTCTGAATATATTATATGGTCTTTATGTCCTGTTAAAATATTATAAAGTAAGGTAGTTTTGCTCCTATCAATATCGAAAGTTAAATAAAGATAAACAAAAATAAGAATTGAACTATTAACTTTGGTAAAGCAAATGAACTATATAGATAACTACTGATCTTTACATACAACAAACTGACTTTAAAAATGCGCCGCTTATAAGTAAATTTATCCGGAAGTAAACAAAACAAAATGACTGAATTAAAAAATCCCGACAATTAAACTGAGTTTAACTATCTTTAGCCTTTGAATCAGAAATATTATGAATTAGATATTATAGGACCCTTCGCATTTGTATGACAAATAAAATTAAAAGATCACTTAAGTATTTCATTATAGTTTTCGGGGTCATATTAATGCTCCCAACTGTCCTTTATCTGTTATTGCAGACATCTGAAGTTCAGACTTTCATGGTAAAAAGGATTACGAATCACTTTTCAAACGAAATCAAATCTACAATATCCATTGGCTCTATTGAGTACAAATTTTTTAATAAATTGTCTATCAATGATATGATCATTAAAGACAAAAATAATGATACTCTGTTATATTCCAGGGAACTTCAGGTTAGCATCAGGAGAATGAATTTTAAAAATAAATCATTCAGACTGGGAAAAGTCAGCCTGATCAACCCTGTTATTGCATTTATTACCGACTCAACAGGTTTGATGAACCTCACCTGGTATCTTGACATGATCAGGAATCCAACTGACACCGTAAAAAATGCAGGAAGCAGAATATCAATCGATCAGATTGATTTTATTAATGCCAGGTTTTCGCTTACTAACAAGAGTGGCCCCAGAGGTAAAACCAGGATAGACTTTAACAATCTTAATCTGTCAGAGATTAATGGGATCATTGAAGATCTTAAAATTTTAAACGATACAACCACTTTTAACATCTACAAACTGGGATTTAAAGAATCAAGTGGTTTCACGGTGAAGAAAATGAGCAGCTCTGTCATACTGGCCCGACAGAACATCTTTCTTAATTCTGCTTTTATCAGCTGTGACAGCAGTATTTTTAATATTCCCAGATTCGGTCTTACATCTGATTCAGCAAACGCATTTAAAAATTTCACGGAAAAGGTAAAACTGGATATTCAACTCGATAAGTCGTTAATTAATACAACTGATCTGCAATATTTTATACCTTTTGCCGACAGTGTAAATGAATCGATATGGTTATCAGGTAAGATTCTGGGCACGATATCGGAACTAAGAGGTCGTAATATTAAACTTTCATACAGGAAATACACCTCGCTAGATTGTGACTTTGATTTTTCGGGACTACCAAAAATAGAAAATGCATACCTATATATCGGGGTTAACAGCCTTAAGACCAATGCAAAGGATCTTGAGCAGCTCAAACTTCCAGGGAAAGGGCCATTAATAATACCAGATGCTATAAAAAAACTTGGAACTATTTCGTTCAATGGAAGTTTTACCGGATTTACAACAGATTTTGTAACCTACGGAGAAATAAGAACCAGCCAGGGAAATATACGGACAGATATATCCCTCAGGCCGGGAGAATCCAAAAAATACATGGTAAAAGGGTTGATTAAAGGAACTGATATCAATCTCGGAGAACTGACCGGAAAATCTGATTTTTTAGGTAATCTAAGCATGCAGGCTAATGTTGATGGATATGCCTATTCGCTGAAAAAATTTGCAGCTAATCTTACAGGAAGAATTGATAGTATAGAGATAGACAAGTATATATATCGTAACATAACCCTGAATGGAGCTTTTACAGAAAAAACATGGGACGGAAGTGTAAATATCGACGACAGGAATATTAAGCTGGACCTCCTGGGATTACTTAATTTTAATAATAAATTGCCAGAATTTAATTTTACCCTCAATATCGCTGATGCAAATCTATATAAACTACATCTTGACAAGCTTGACACTACTGCCAACGTAACCATGCTTCTGACATCTGATTTTAAAGGAAATAGTATAGATAACATAGATGGCGAAATAAAAATCCTTAATTCAAAGTTCAGAAAATATAACAATAACCTTGAACTTAATGACTTCTCTATAAAGACTTACAAAGAAGGCGAGAAACCTGTATTAAGTCTCAGAACAGATTTTGTTGATGCAGATATAAAAGGTTACTATAATTTTGCCNNATTAATTTCAAGAATACCGATAAGATAAATAGCTTTTTCAAAACAGGAATATTTATAGCTGATAATAGTTTTATAAAAGGAGATGTTTATGCTGATAGTGTAATAAAAATAGGGGGAAAGGCAGATTTGCTGACAATAAAAAAAATTGTTTTCAAAGATCTTTCATTTAACGCCACAGTTTCAGGATCTGAACTTACTGCGAGTATCAAGAGTACATCTCTAAGCTTGCTGGAACAATCGGAACTTAAAAATTTCTCGGTAGGACTGAAGACAGTACCTGATAATTTCACTTTTAAAGTTAATTGGGATAATAAAGACACAATCCTAAACCAGGGTAATTTAATTGCACGCGGAACGGTAATAAAAAATACAGCCGGAAAACACTATGCAATTTTGAAGGTAGATATTGATTCATCCCAGATATATTCAGATAATAATCTATGGAAATTAAGCAATTCATCGGTTCTGATCGATTCAAATGCGATAAATATTAATAAACTCTATATCACCAGTAAAGAGAGGTATTATCTCGTTGAGGGTTCTGTCTCTGAAAATCCTTCAGACACGTTACGTCTCAATTTTAAAGGAATTGATATTGCCCCTCTGAACTATCTGATAAGGAAGAAGAATAATGATCCAGGCATGGTTCCTTTCGATTTTAAGGGTCAACTAAACGGGAAAATACTTTTGACAAATGTTTATAAAAGTTTATTGCTGGTTGGTAATATAATTGTGGAGAAATTCTCTGTGCTGGGGAGCGAGTTTGGGAATATTTCAATCAATTCGGATCTGGACAACGTAAAAAAAGTGGTTAATATCAAAGCCAGTAATAACCTCAATTCTGTGAAAATGTTTGATGTTTCAGGAATTTATGATCCTGCAACAAAAAAAATCAATCTTAATGCCAGAGCTATAAAATTACCGATTGTTTTTCTAAATCCTTTACTAAAAGTATTCGCTTCGGAGATAACAGGTTTTGCATCGGGTAAGTTAAATTTATCAGGCGAAACGGACAACCTTTTTCTAACGGGAGCAGCGAAGGCAGATAATGCATCAATGAAGATAAATTACCTTCAAACAAAATATTCTCTGAATGATACTGTCAGATTCGATAAGGAAGGGATTAAATTCAATAATGTCAAACTTACTGACATTGAAGGGAACCTTGCAACTCTTTCAGGATCTGTTTATCACAAAAATTTCCGGGATTATGCTGCTGATCTTATAATCAATATTACTTCAAAAGGTTTCCTGGTATTAAATACAAAATCGAAAGACAATCAAATGTTCTATGGCACTGTATATGCTTCGGGCGTTGCAAAAATTCAGAGCGATCAGAATTCACTCTCATTTGATATATCTGCCAAAACAAGTAAATCTCCTAAAACAGGAAAAACCTCGGAACTTTTTGTTCCTATAAGTAAAGGTCTTTCAGTGTCAGAATATTCCTACATCTCTTTTGTTGACTCAAGTAAGGTCAAACACAGTGAAGGGAACCCTGTACCTTCAGCTTCTGCAAAACAAATCGGTATGGATCTTAACATGAATCTTGAAGTGACACCTGATGCTGTTATCCAGATTATTTTTGATTCAAAGGCAGGTGATATAATGAGCGGTAAAGGATCAAGCGAAAACCTGAATGTAACTCTTAATAAAAAGGGTGAGTTCGGAATATTGGGTGACTATCTGATTGAAAGCGGGACCTATAATTTTACGCTTGGCCCTATAATAAACAAACCCTTTGATGTGGAAAGTGGAGGCAGGATAATGTTCTACGGAAATCTTAAAGATGCAGAAATCGATTTGAAAGCTTCCTATTTACACCTGAAAGCATCACTTGCCTCTATACTTGGCGATGAGTACACTGAACGAGTACGTGTTGAACCTCAACTGAATTTATCGGGTAAACTTTTTAATCCTTTAGTCGTATTCGATATTTATCTTCCTGATGCTGATGAACAGACCAGAACAAAGCTGCAAAATGCTATTTCAACACAGGAAGAATTGACCAGACAGGTAACCGCTCTTCTCCTGATAAACAATTTTATTGCCAGTGGAAACTCTACTGTCTCAACAACTGCCACAACGGCAATGGCTGCAACATCTTTAGAAATGATCTCAAACCAGGTCAGCAACATGTTGTCTCAGTTATCCAAAAATGTCGATATCGGATTAAATATAAGGCCCGGATCAAATGCAATAACNNCTTAACGGTAATTTTGATGTAAGGGGTACTACCAGTGCTACTCAGTTAGCAGGTAATACTAATCAATTAACAGGTGATTTTGACTTCGAAATAAAGCTTACAGAAAAGCTGCGATTTAAAGCATTTAACCGTTTCAATGATACATATTCTACTTCCGGGTTGAGCCCTTACACCCAGGGGGTCGGAATCTTCTACAATCAGGATTTTAATAAATTCTCTGATCTGTTCAGGAAAAAGCCAAAACATGAAATGAAGAAAGAGGAAGAGACTAAAATAAAAAATAAATAGTCTCAAATTAAATCACTCTTATGTGAAACCTAAGTTAATAAATTTTATGCCATTGTTATTAAACGGGCATAATAGAACAGGATATCATATCGTTTATATATAACTTCGCATGTTAAAGACCTTGTATGAACAAGAAGGATAAATTATTAAAAGGGAATAATTGCAAACTAAATTACATAGAGATCTGCAGGCTTCTGCATCAGGGAGGAGTAAAGGGATAGTAGGTACCGCAATAATACACATGTTGTTATTGGGTTTCCTCATCCTGGCAGGATTTTCAACTCCGCAGCCGCCCCCTGATACTGGAGAGGGTATTCTTGTTAACTTCGGAACAGGCGAGACCGGACTAGGTGAGATTGAGCCTTCACCACCTGCACTCAAACAAGAGAGTTCAGCTCCGCCAGTAAAGGAAGTGACATCTCCTCCGCCTTCGTATTCAAAAGCGGCTGTAAAAACTAAAGAAGAACCTCTTCTGACACAAAATACTGAAGATGCGCCAGCTGTGAAGAAAGCTGATCCCGAAGCCACAAAGAAAAAACTTGAAAAGATTGAAGCTGACAAAAAGATAAAAGAAGAGAGGGATGCTGAAAGAATCAGAATAAGACAGGAGGAAGCTGAAAAAAAGAGAATTGCAGCTGAACAACAGCGTGAATCAGATATCATGAACCGGACAAAAAATGCTCTTGCTAATTCACAGAACAGAGGAACCAGTTCTACAGGAGAAGGTATTGCCGGTGGACCTGGTAACCAGGGAGACCCTAACGGGTCAATAAATTCAAAGGTCAGGGGTGTTGGTAGCGGTCTCGGAGACAAGGGTTCCGGAACCGGTGATAAAGGCATATCGTATAATCTTCAAGGTCGTGGTTTTCAGGCGCTGCCTCCTCCCAAATATGATTATCAGGGAGAAGGGAGAGTTGTAGTTGAGGTAAGTGTCGACAGGTCAGGAAAGGTAGTTCAGGCAACACCAGGTACAAAAGGTTCAACTACACTCGATGAATATTTGCTCAAGGTTGCAAAAGAAGCGGCTCTTGGAGCCCGGTTCGAAGTCAAGCAGGATGCACCCGTAATCCAGAAGGGTACAATCACATATAATTTTATTCTAAAATAGGATTATATAATTACAATTCTCCGCCAGTGATTGCACTATCGTAATTTAGCCGAGAATTATGAATGTTCTCTGGCGAATAACTCTCCAATTGCAACATTAAGATTATCAATGAGGTTATTGTCTTTAATAATATAATCATCAATACCTTTCCTGGCAAGTTCAAGAACAATCTCTCCTTTTTCCTGACCTGATAACATTATAACAGGAGTATCAGGTTTTAATTCTTTTATCTTGTCGAAAACTTCCATTCCATTCATTACTTTATGGTCATTATTAACAAAATAATAATCAAGTATTATCAGATCGGGTTTTTTGTTTAGTGCATTGAGACAATCTTCACCATACGAGAAGGCTTCAAGACGATAACCCTCAGAAGTAAATCGTTTTACTACCAACATGTTAATAAACGGATCATCGTCTACAATAAAAATAAGTTTTTGATTACTCATTGATGAAAAGTTGAAAATGGATTTGTACAAAGTTAAAATAAAAATCTATATGAGTTAGATTTTAATAAATCAGTTCTTTTTAGTTATTATCACATAGAAAAGAGAGGGAATGATTTCATCATTTTTATAACCTTCTCTCCCACCCTTTGGATAACAACTTCATTTTCAATGTTCGATATAACTTCATCAATAAAGTCAACAATTATCCCCATGTGTTCCTCATTAAGGCCCCGTGTAGTTACAGCCGGAGTACCAACTCTCAGACCAGAGGTAAGGAACGGAGAGCGCGTATCAAAGGGTACCATATTTTTGTTAACAGTTATATGGGAAAGCACAAGTGTGTTTTCAACTTTTTTACCTGATATTTCCGGAAATCTGGTCCTTAGGTCAATTAACATCAGATGATTGTCAGTACCATCAGAGACGACTTTATAACCTTTATCCATAAATGCTTTTGACATCACTAAGGCATTTTTTTTAACCCTTGCCTGGTATTCATTGAATTCAGGTGTAAGAGCTTCACTAAAAGAGACGGCTTTTGATGCAATTATATGTTCGAGAGGTCCACCCTGAATTCCGGGGAAAACAGCTGAATTCAATAAGGCAGACATCATTTTTACTTCACCTTTTGGAGTAGAAATACCCCATGGATTTACAAAATCCTTACCCATCAGGATAATTCCTCCTCTTGGTCCTCGGAGGGTTTTATGAGTTGTCGAAGTTACAATATGCGCATATTTCAATGGATTCTTCAGAAGTCCGGCTGCAATCAACCCGGCCGGATGTGCCATATCAATCATTAAAATAGCGCCGATCATATCGGCAATTTTTCTCATTCTTTCGTAGTCCCATTCGCGTGAATAAGCCGATGCTCCACCGATAATCATTTTGGGCTTTTCTTTCACGGCTATCTTTTCCATCATATCATAATCGACTAACCCGTCATCCTCCCTGACGCTGTAGGCAACCGGCCTGTAAAAAAGACCTGATGAATTGACTGGAGATCCATGTGACAGATGTCCGCCATGAGCAAGATTTAATCCCAAAAAAGTATCGCCTGGCTTAAGCACTGTCATAAACACAGCCATATTGGCCTGGGCACCGGAATGAGGCTGAACATTAGCATATTCAGCATTAAAAAGTTTTTTTAATCTGTCGATAGCTATTAGTTCAGTCTGATCAACGATCTCGCAACCACCATAATAACGATGTCCCGGATACCCTTCAGCATACTTATTCGTCATAACCGATCCCATAGCTTCAAGCACTTGAGGACTGACAAAATTTTCCGAGGCAATCAGCTCAATTCCATTAATCTGCCGTTGACGTTCCTTTTCAATCAGGTCAAAAATTAAATTATCTCTCTGCATAATATAAAATTTTAAAACATCTATTCTTCTGAGAATTCAACAAGTAATTCGCGATACGTTGCATAAATCCTTGATTTGGAGATAAATCCAATATAGTATCCCTTATCGAGAACAGGAAGGTTCCATGCGTTTGTTTTTCTAAATGCATCCATTACAGTTTCAATATTCTCTTTTTTATCAATATATGAAGGAGGAATGGACATCAGGTCCCTCATAAATGTCGTATCGTACAACTCCTGCTGAAACATTATCTCTCTGACATCATCCAGAGATACCACGCCTTCAAGAATATTGTATTCATCAACAACAGGAAAAAGGTTCCTTTTAGATCGGGCGATTATTTTCACTAATTCACCAAGAGTATCTGTTGGCTTTACCTTTAGCAAATCGGTTTCGATTTCCTTTTTCCAGTTCATCCGCGTCAGTACTGCTTTGTTTTTATCATGAGTAATAAGATCTCCGCTTTCTGCCAGTTGAACATGATAAATTGAATGTTTTTCAAAACTTCTGGTAGTAATATATGCTGCTGTTGAAGTTATTATCAATGGGATAAGTAGATTATAGCCTCCTGTAATTTCTGCTATCAGGAAAATTGCAGTAAGTGGGGCATGCATAACACCTGCCATCATCCCCGCCATACCTACCAGAACAAACCTGTTATCCGGAAGATTCACGCTTGTAATTTTTCTTAAAATGCCAGCTACAAGGAATCCATTTATGCCTCCCATGAATAATATAGGAGCAAAAATACCACCTACTCCTCCTGCCCCGTTTGTTGAACTGCTCGCAACTACTTTTAACAGAACAAGACCCGACAAAAATAGAATAATTGCCAAAAAGTTACCTGAAATCTGACTAAAAGCACTATTATTAAAAATTAAATCTGAATTTCCCTGAAGCAGCAACATTATGGTATCATAACCTTCACCATATAATGGAGGAAACAGATAAATCAACCCTCCCAGCACAATCCCTCCGAGTATAAGTTTTAAATAAGCATTCGTGATTTTATTATAGCTTCCTTCCAGAAACAATGTCATTTTTGAAAAATAAAGAGATATCACTCCTGAAATAATACCCAAAAGCAGATACCATGGAATATTTGAAATATTAAAGGCATTGGCTATATTGAAGCTGAACAGGACTTTATCACCCATCAGAAAATAAGCAACTGTTGCGGCAGTGACTGAAGAGATGAGTAGTGGGACAATAGATGATATTGTAAGATCAAGCATAAGTATTTCAAGAGTAAAAACGATACCGGCAATGGGAGCTTTAAAAATTCCTGAAATAGCTCCGGCTGCACCGCAACCTATAAGAAGAGTGATGTTTTTATAATTCAATTTGAAGAATCTGCCGACAGCAGACCCAATTGAAGATCCTGTAAGTACTATAGGGGCTTCAGCTCCAACTGAACCTCCAAAACCTATTGTAAGAGTGCTGGCAACAATTGAAGTCCATGTATTATGTGCTTTCAAATGACTTTTCTTCCTGGAAATGGAATAAAGTATTCTGCTGATACCGTGTCCAATGTTATCCCTGACTATATACCTTACAAACAAAAATGTAAGCAACATACCAATAAGAGGATAAGCAAGATACAGGTAGCTACCCGACTCTGAAGTAATTCTTTCTGTGAGGATTTTATGTGTATAATGAATTGAGTATTTCAGCAAAGCTGCAGCAAGTGCGCTCAATAATCCGACGATGAGACTAAGAAAGTACACTAATTTAACCTGATCAATTTCAAAAAGGTTTTGGTGAAG
>PLMC01000035.1:11359-11724 GCA_003141495.1 Bacteroidales bacterium | reverse complement strand
TCAGGTAGAATTTTTCTGAAATATTTAATGAAGTCCTTAACCCGTTTCTGAAAGTTGGGGTGAATATCGTACATCAAGCCTCCAGGACAATTATAGCTTACTATCATGCGACCGCCGCAAGTCTCCTCAAAAATGTCAAGAATTTTTTCCCTGTCTCGCAAACCATAAAAGAAACAGGTCAGTCCGCCAAGATCCATCCCGAAACAGGCCCACCAAAGCTGATGTGACTGAAGACGTGTAAGCTCCGACATAATTGTGCGGATAACCTTTATCCTGTCGGGAATATCGACCTCAAGGGCCTTCTCGACATTCAGACAGACTGCTTCATTATTGATATGGGCAGAGATGTAATCCATACGGTCGGT
>PLMC01000035.1:0-11269 GCA_003141495.1 Bacteroidales bacterium | reverse complement strand
TAGTCCTTCCTTAAAGGGAAACCCCAGGAATTATCAAGGAACAGTCTTCTAAGGTCAGGATGATTTTTAAATTTTATACCCAGCAGATCGTAAACTTCTCTCTCGTGAAAATCAGCAGTCTGCCAGATATCAGCCACTGAATCAAGATACGGATTTTCCCTGTCGGATGTCCTTGTTTTTAATACAATAACATGATCATATATTGTCGACCGGAGGTGGTAAACGACTCCCAGGTCTGTCCTGTAATCGACTCCTGTAAGGCAAAACAGAAAATCAAATTGTGCCTCTTCTTTTTCTCTTAGTTGTTTGGCTAACTTATATAACATGGAAGGAGGTACTGTAACTTCGAGGTATTGTTTGCCTTCCTTAATTTCCAGATCCTTGTCTATCGATTTAATAAATTCTCCTAATTGTATTTTATCCATTATGATAAGATTTTGGAAATTGGGTACTGTTTATTTATAATCATGAGAGAGATTCCTAGCTTTCCTTGATTTAATAGTCTGGGTTTCAATCATTCGCTGAAGTTGAAGCATACCATACAATAATGCTTCCGGACGAGGGGGGCAACCCGGTACATAGACGTCGACCGGGATCACGTGTTCGACTCCTTTAACAACGCTGTATGAGTTAAGGAAAAACGGGCCTCCTGAAATAGCACACGCGCCCATTGCCACAACATACTTCGGTTCAGACATCTCATCGTACAGACGTTTTAATACCGGGGCCATTTTATGAACAATAGTTCCCGCAACAACAATCACATCTGCCTGACGCGGGCTTGCTCTGTAAACTTCCATCCCGAATCTGGCAAAGTCGTGCCTTGCAGCTCCAGCAGCCATCATCTCAATACCACAACATCTTGTTGCAAAAGTCAAAGGCCACAGGGAATTCTTCCTGCCCCAGTTAATAACGTCATCAATTGTAGTCAATAGAATATTGGTGCCGGATGCATTAAGAAGATCAAGGCTTTCATTATCCCCGAATTCTTCTCTCTTCATTCCTTTTATTCCCATATCAGCGCATGTTTTTTCCAGGCATACAGTAATCCAAGGCCCAGTATAAAAAAGAATATTACTATTTCAATAAAAGCAGCAATCCCTGTTTCTTTCATTACTACAGCCCAGGGAAAAACCAGGACAGTTTCAACGTCAAATACCAGAAAGAGTATGGCAAAAAGATAATATCCGACATTAAACTGCAGCCATGTAACGCCCTCTGTTGGAATGCCACATTCATATGGTTCAAATTTCTGAGGATTTGTCGATTTTGGTGCTACTATTCCTGAAAATATCAGAACTAATCCTACAAAACTGGCTCCGACAAGGAAAAAAAGAATTAACCATTCATTATTCATAGAAAAATGGTATTAGGTTAAGATTAAGCCGCACAAAAATAGATTTTTTTTTTGTTTTGTGAAATGATTAACATATCATATTAATGATATTTATCACCTTGAGGGGAAATGCACTGTTATTTATTTCACAGATTAGATGCTTGTTACGGCCTGAAAAGAGGATCAGCAATTTTATAAGTCCTTAATATGACTTTTTTCATGTTGTTCGAGTAGCAATAATTGTTACTTTTGGTGGTTTTAATAAATATTATTCATATTCAGGATTAATAAGAATATTATGAGTTCAGATACACATCATTCCGGAATCGCAGGGCTTGGAGGAGAAGTGCTGGAACATACAGAAGTTAAGGTTAGTCATTGCTATCAATGCGGAAAATGTTCAGCCGGCTGTCCTCTCTCTGAAGAGATGGATTATCCACCGAGTGTGATTATGAGGATGTTGCAGACAGGCAAACCTGACCTTGAAGATAAAGTATTACGCTCTTTCTCGATTTGGGTATGTCTCACCTGTGAAATGTGTTTTGCCCGTTGCCCCATGAGCATTGATATCCCTAAAATGATGGATTTCCTGAGAGAGAAATCAATAAATGAGAAAAAAGCAAATCCCAAAGCAAAAGAGATTCTTGCCTTTCATAGATCTTTTCTCGACTCAATTAGGTTTACAGGAAGGCTCTACGAGATTGGATTATTCGTTGACTATAAAACCAGAACATTGAAAATTCTCGATGACCTTGCACTTGCGCCAAAAATGATGAAGCGCGGTAAACTGAATATAATTCCTGAAATGATTAAAGACCGCTCAGGGGTCGCTGCAATTTTCAGAAAATCTAACAAAAAGAATAAAAACTAAATATATGACTCTCGGATTTTATCCAGGTTGTTCCCTTAAAGGATCCTCGCGTGAATATGCTGAGTCGGTTCTTGCAGTTGCAAAAGCCTTCGATATCAATATGGAGGAAATTAACGATTGGAATTGTTGCGGGGCAACAGCCGCTCATAACATGAATAAAGAACTTTCTCTGGCACTTCCGGCAAGAATTCTTTCTCTTGCCGAAAAGCAGGGATTGACAGAAATAGTCGTTCCATGTGCTGCCTGCTACAGCAGGTTGACTGTTACGAAATACGAACTATCGAAGGATGCGGCGCTTAAGACTGTTGTTACTGAGGCAAATGGCCTTGAATATACCGGATTAGTAAGCATCTTAAATATAATCCAGATGCTCGATAAATATATCACACCAAACCTTGAGGGCCGGGTTGTTAAGCCATTTGATCATAAAGTTGCATGTTATTATGGTTGCCTGCTTGTTAGACCGCATGAGATATTGAAATTTGATCGGGAAGAAGATCCGCAATCTATGGACGTGCTTATGCTAAAGGCAGGAGCAACTCCTATCGACTGGGCCTTTAAAACGGAGTGTTGCGGAGCAGGTTTGTCAGTTTCAAGAACAAGCTCTGTTGGAAGACTCTCGGGCAAGATAATCGGTGACGCTAAAGATCGGGGAGCTGAAGCAGTGATAGTTGCCTGCCCGATGTGCCAATCGAATCTCGATATGCGCCGTGATGCGATAAACTCTTATCTGGGTGAAAAAGTTGATATTCCTGTACTTTATATAACACAGGCTATTGGTCTGGCCCTTGGACTCGACAGGAAGGCCCTTGGTCTTCAAAGGCATTTTGTAAAAGTATCAGTTTGATTATTAATTAGTATATCGAGCAATTATATGTCAAAAATTGGAGTATTTGTCTGTCATTGCGGGGAAAACATTAGCGCTACTGTCGATTGCGCTAAAGTTGCTGAAACAGCCGGCACTTATGATGGTGTAGCATTCAGCGTCGATTATAAATATATGTGTTCCGACCCGGGGCAGAATATTATAAAAAATGCAATTAAGGAAAAAGGACTTACCGGAGTTGTTGTTGCTTCCTGTTCACCCCGGATGCATGAGCCTACTTTCAGAAAAGCCTGTGCAGAAGCCGGACTGAATCCGTTTATGTGCGAAATGGCTAACCTGCGGGAGCATTGTTCCTGGGTTCATGAAAAGAATGAAGCCACGACTGAAAAAGCAATTGACCTGGTGAGGATTCTCGTTGAAAAAGTAAAGTATAATCATTCACTTAATGAGATAAAGGTACCCGTTACAAAGACTGCTTTAGTGATTGGAGGAGGAATTGCCGGAATTCAGGCAAGCCTCGATATAGCCAATACAGGTCATAAAGTGATTTTGATTGAGAGAGATCCTTCCATTGGTGGTCATATGTCGCAGTTATCTGAAACATTCCCCACACTCGACTGCTCCCAGTGCATCCTTACACCGAGGATGGTTGAAGTGGCTCAACATCCTAATATTACTTTATATACATATGCTGAACTTGAAAGCCTTGAAGGTTTCATTGGCAATTTTAAAGCTAAAATAAGGAGGAAATCAAAAAGCATCGATGAAAAACTCTGTACAGGATGTGGCCAATGTACGACCAAATGTCCTGTAAAGAAAATTCCAAGTGAATTCAATGAAGGGCTCGGGAAACGAACTGCAATATATGTACCTTTTCCACAAGCTGTACCTAATAAACCTGTTATTGACAGGGGAAATTGCACCTATTATATTAAGGGCAAATGCAAAGTGTGCGAAATAGTATGCCCGACAGGTGCCATACGTTTCGACCAGGAAGATCAGATTATGGAAGTTGAAGTCGGAGCTATTGTTGTTGCAACCGGATTCACTGTTAAACAGCCCGATTTTTTCCCTGAATATGGTTACGGGAAATATGCAGACGTTATAACCGGATTGCAGTTTGAAAGGCTTGCATCGGCTTCCGGTCCTACACTTGGAGAAATCAGGAGACCATCTGACGGAAAGATCCCTGAAAAGATTGTATTCCTGGCATGTGCCGGATCCCGTGATCCCGCAAAAGGTATTCCTTACTGTTCTAAAATATGCTGTATGTATATAGCCAAACATGCTATGCTGTATCAACATAAAGTGCATGGAGGCAAATCCTATGTATTTTATATGGATATCAGGGCAGGAGGTAAGCAGTATGAGGAATTTGTAAGAAGGGCAATTGAAGACGATGGTGTAAACTATATACGTGGAAGAGTCTCAAAAATTTACGAAAAGAACGGAAAATTAATAGTAAGTGGTGCCGATACTCTTCTAAATGCAATGCCTGTAGAAATTGAAGCCGATATGGTTGTACTTGCAACTGCAGGGGTGGCCAATGAAGGCGCTGAAGAACTAGCACAGAAAATGCATATCTCTTATGATCCGTATAAATTTTTTGCTGAAGCCCATCCTAAATTAAAGCCTGTTGAAACAAATACGGCGGGTATCTTTCTGGCCGGGGCCTGTCAGGCGCCGCGTGATATTCCGGAATCAGTTGCAATGGCATCAGGGGCTGCAGTAAAAGTAGCAGGGTTGTTCTCACAGGATGAACTTACCCGCGAGCCGATTATTGCAGTTGTGAACCGTCAGGCTCCTCCTGTATATTCGTCATGTGTGGGATGTTTCCTTTGTGTTTCAGCATGTCCGTATCAGGCCATTGAGAAGGAAGAGATTAAAAACAGGAATGGTGAGGTTATTAAGTTAGTAGCGAAAGTTAATCCGGGATTGTGTCAGGGTTGTGGTACGTGTGTCGCATTCTGCAGGACAAAATCAATTGATATACAGGGTTATACTCATGAACAGATGTATACCGAAGTTATGGCTTTATTAAATGAATATTAATATTAAATATTGATGGCTGAATTTGAACCAAAAATTGTTGCTTTCGTCTGTAACTGGTGCACATATGCCGGAGCGGACCTGACCGGAACCAGCCGTATCAAATATGCTTCAAATGTTCGCATAATCAGGTTCCCATGTACCGGGCGCATAGATTATATGTTGTTACTGAAAGCTTTTGATGAAGGTGCCGACGGCATTATCGTATCTGGATGTCATCCGAATGATTGTCATTATACCTCGGGAAATTTTCATGCAAGGAGGAGATGGATAATGTTCAGGTCATTATGTGATTTCACAGGAATAGATACAGAACGTATTAAATTTTCATGGGTATCAGCAGCAGAAGGAGCCAAATGGGCAGAGATAGTAAATACTACTGTTGCATCAATCCGTGAATTAGGACCTTATACAGATTATAAAAAAGTAGCGAAATATCCTGAAAAGGAGGTGATCCATGGTTGATTTGATAAAACGCGCAAAAGAGCTTCTCGAATCCTCTGCTGTGAAGGTAGTAATTGGCTATGAGCAGGGTACAGGAAATAAAACACGGGCTCTTTTTGTAGAAAAGACTGAAGACGCCGATAAATTAATTTTTGACAGCCGTTGTATTCAGAATCTTGCAGCATATGTTACCAAAAAGGAGGTAAAAGAAAAGGGGAAAATGGCGATTGCAGCTACTTTACCGGTAATGCGCAGTATAATTCAGCTCGCTTCAGAGTTCCAGGTAAATGACAATAATCTACTTGTATTGGGTATAACACCCGAAAGTAATTTAATTGAATTCGCGAATCTTGTTGAAGTTGAAACATTTGTCCATCAGTATCAGATTGAAATTGATGCACGAAACAAAGAGATGCTTGATAAACTGGCAAAGATGACAAGTGCTGAACGCTGGAAGTTCTGGGTAGATGAGCTGGCTCCATGTTTTAAGTGTTATGCGTGCCGTGCCGCCTGCCCGATGTGCTATTGTTCCAGGTGCACTGTTGATTTTAACCAGCCTCAATGGATACCTGTTCCATCAACTGAACTGGGGAACCTCGAATGGCATATAATGCGGGCTATGCATCTTACGGGTCGCTGCATAGATTGCGATGCCTGTTATAATGCATGCCCTCTTTCAATTCCAATTAACCTGCTGACCAAAAGGATGCTTGTTGATGCTAAGGAGCACTTTGGCAATTATCAGCCTTCTCTTAAAGGAGATAATCTTATGTCAACATATAAACCTGATGATAAAGAAAATTTTATACAATAAGATATGAATATTGATAAGCGATTAGTCAGGAAAGATTCACTGGAAAAGCTTTTCGATATCTTAAAGCGGAACAGTAAAACAATTTATGCCCCTTTTACAAAAAACGGGAAATCCACTTTCAGGGATACAGAGAGTTTTGGAGCAATTTCAACCGGCTATATTCAGACAACCGAATCAGCTAAAGATATTGCCTTTCCACGTACCGAAAAGCTCCTCGATTTTTCGAAGAGCAAAGAAGGTATGTCTGTAAAAGGTACTGATCTTAATGATATTCCGGATGTTATACTATGGGGCGTAAGACCTTGTGATGCATCTGGAATAGGAGAGCTGAGTTCAATTTTTAACTGGGATTATAAAGACGAAATTTACATTAATCGTTTATCAAAGGTTACAGTTTTTGGATTCAGTTGCAGTAAATCAGATGAATATTGTTTCTGTACTTCTGTCGGCGGAAATCCGGGAAATACAGCAGGCAGTGATATTTTATTCACCCTTTTGGGTGAAGAAGGTGATTATCTTGCTGAAATTATAACAGAAAAAGGACTGGCTGTTGTTGACCTTGCACAAAATCTTTTTGAAAAGACAGATATTTCAGGAAAAGAAAAGTTTCTTGCAGAATTACCGGTAAAATTTAGCCACGAAGATATCAGGTTAAAACTTGATAAGTTTTTTGAAAGTAAAGAGTGGATTGAACAATCCCTGAGATGCCTTGGTTGTGGGGCGTGCGCCTATGTTTGTCCAACGTGTGCATGTTTTGATATTCAGGATGAAGCCCATGGAAAAAAAGGTTCCCGGGTAAGATGCTGGGATTCATGTGGCTTTTCACATTTCACAGTTCATACTTCGGGATATAACCCCCGCAATGTGCAATCGGCCAGATGGAGGCAAAGGATCATGCATAAATTTTCTTATATGCCGGAGAGGTTGTCTGTTTATGGCTGTACCGGTTGCGGCCGTTGTTCAAGGGCATGTCCGGTTGATATGAATATTCTCGAACATTTAATTTCTATTCAGGAGGTCACAGTATGATGGATAATTTATATATGCCTTACCTTATGAGGATTGAGAGAATCACTTATGAGGCGCCCGGAGTTAAGACTTTCATGCTGAAATTTGTTAATGAAGCTGACCAGGATAAGTTTTCTTATAAAGCCGGACAGTTTGGAGAATATTCTGTTTACGGTGTAGGTGAATCGACTTTTTGCATTGCATCTTCGCCTACAAGAAAAGGATATATTGAGTGTACTTTCAGACAGACAGGTAAAGTTACTAATGCCCTTTCTGGTTGCGAAGAGGGCAGTATAATTGGTTTCAGAGGGCCCTACGGTAATGTTTTCCCTTTAGATAAATGGAAAGGGAAAAACCTGCTTTTTATTGCCGGAGGAATCGCATTGCCGCCTATGCGCTGCGTTATCTGGAATGCACTCGATATGAGAGATAATTTCAAAGATGTCACTATTATTTATGGGGCTAGAACTGTTAAGGATCTTGTTTATAAAGAAGAGCTTAAAGACTGGGAACTTAGAAAAGATGTTAAACTTATTACAACAGTTGATCCCGGAGGTGAATCTCCTGACTGGAAAGGAGAGATTGGCTTTGTTCCAACAATCGTTGAAAAGGCTGCCCCTTCATCAAAAGATACAATTGCCATAGTTTGCGGACCTCCGGTTATGATAAAATATACTTTTCCTGTACTGGCAAAACTCGGGTTTGCAGATGAAAATATATACACAACTCTTGAAAATCGTATGAAATGCGGTTTTGGAAAATGTGGTCGTTGCAACGTAGGCAACGTTTATGTTTGCAAGGATGGACCGGTATTTACATTGGCGCAGCTGAAAGAACTGCCTGACGAATACTAAATTTCTACCCCCCTTGCCCTTCATTTGGGGGGAAAGGAGATACTGGTGGTTTTAAAGCCCTCATTTGAGGGGTTGGGGGGTAAAACCTAGATAAATATCTCTTCAGAATATTCAATATCAACCAGAAAAAGCCCCTTCGCAGGAGCCGATTTTCCTGCTTTGCAACGGTCCTTCGCAAGAATAATATCTTCAAATTCATTAAGATTCATTTTCCCAAATCCGATTTCAACAGATGTACCTACAATTGCCCTGACCATGTTCCTGAGAAAACGGTCAGCTTTAATTGTAAACACTAAACGGTTATTCGACTCCTCCCAACCGGCATAGTAAATATTACAGATATTCGATTTAACACCTGAATGGAGCTTGCTGAAGCTGGTAAAATCAGAATGAAGAGATAGTATTCTGCATGCTTCATTCATAACTTTAATATCAATTTTACCGTGAAGATACCAGCTTGAATTATCAGAAAACGGGTCCTTTATTCTGGAGATATAATATTTGTAAGTACGTGAAATAGCGCTGTACCTAGCGTTTGCATCAGGAACTACCTTTTTTATTGAATTAACCGAAATATCTGCCGGTAGAAATTGATTGAGTCTGAAAACAAGGTTACTTATATTTAAAAGATCAGGAGAGCTACAGTCAAAATGGGCGCAGAAAAACATAGCGTGAACTCCGGCATCTGTTCTTCCGGCACCTGTGGTTGATATTTTTTCATTAAGAACAACGCTCAATGATTCATCAAGGGTTTTCTGAACAGTAACTGAATTTGGCTGTATCTGCCAACCATGATAGAAAGTGCCTTTGTATGAGATAAATATGAAGTAACGTGTTTTCACCTGAATCTTTCAACAAATATAATGTTTTGAGTCTGAATTTGATTTTTTTTGCCCTCTTCCCCTAAAGGGGGTATAATACTATGATATTTAGACGAATTCTACAAAAGCATTAAGATTTTTTTCCCCCGGAGGGGGAAAAACAAAGGGGGTTATAATGAAGAGGAAGAACTAGTTAACTTAGTTCCATTTTGGGAGGAGAACCCCTCCGCCCTTCGGGCACCTCCCCTCAAAGGGGAGGCAAGACTCACACACTTAGCGTATTAACCCCCCTTTAGGGGGCAGGGGGGCAAATAACCACAAAATTAGTTCTGATTATTATTTAAAATAGATCATAAAATGTATTTTTACTTTCGGAGATGAATCACAACTGATCATTTGAATATAACCTAGAATTAATATTGAATACAAATCTAAAATCCTTTGACTATGAGAGTTGATTTGAGTTGGATAGATTATCTTATAATGATAATCTACTTCTTATTTGTTCTTGGTATCGGCTGGTTTCTGAGAAAATTCATGAAAAATGCCAATGCGTTTCTTGAGGCTGGAAGATCCATGCCTGCTTGGGTAGCAGGATTAGCATTTATTTCAACCAACCTTGGAGCCCTTGAGGTAATGGGTATGACAGGTTCGGGTATGAAGTATGGAATGCTTACAACCCACTTTTACTGGATCGGAGCAATTCCGGCAATGATCTTTCTCGCTCTTTTCATGATGCCATTTTATTATGGTTCAAAAGCACGATCTGTACCAGAGTTCCTTAAACTAAGATACGATGAGAAGACCCGTGCTTTAAATGCAATTCTCTTCGCTGTCATGACTGTTCTTGCCTCCGGGATATCGATGTATGCACTGGCTCTCCTTATGGAAAATGTTTTAGGATGGAATTTCAATCTTAGTCTGTGGATCTCAGCATTGATAGTTCTCGGTTATACCTATCTTGGTGGACTCTCATCGGCTATTTATAATGAGGTTCTTCAATTTTTTATAATAGTTATCGGATTATTACCTCTTGTTTTTTTAGCATTGAAAGATGTTGGAGGGTGGGTCGGACTTAAAGCACAATTAGCCCCCATAGCAACTGCAAGGGGATTTGCTCCTGACACATTTACAACTACCTGGGGTCATACAGGTCAGGCTACTTCAAATCCATTGGGTGTAGAATGGTATGGAATCCTCTTTGGTCTTGGATTTGTATTATCTTTTGGCTACTGGTGTACAAACTTTCTGATTGTTCAGAGAGCCTTTGCAGCTGAATCCAAAGCCGCAGCAAGAAAAGTACCTCTTATCGGAGCATTGCCTAAAATGTTCATTCCCTTTCTTATAATTGTTCCAGGGATAATTGCACTGGCACTTTCTCATGACCCCGGTAAAGGATTTGTAATTCCGGCAGATGCAGGAGGAGGATTAAATTATAATTTAACGATCATAATGCTGTTGAAACAATACCTTCCGGCAGGTGTACTGGGACTCGGAATCACTGCCCTGCTTGCCTCTTTTATGTCGGGCATGGCAGGTAATGTCTCTGCTTTTAACACAGTCTGGACTTATGATATTTATCAAAGTTATATGAGACCACGTACAGGTGATGAAGAAGCTGATGGAAAACATTATCTGAAAGTTGGCCGGATCACTACTGTTGTCGGTATTCTTTTAAGCATAGCTTCAGCTTATGTCGCCGGAAAATTCGGCAACATTATGGATTTCCTCCAAACAATTTTCTCATTGATCAATGCCCCTCTGTTTGCGGTTATCTTCCTTGGAATGTTCTGGAAGCGTACAACCGGACATGCCGCATTCTGGGGTTTACTCTTAGGCTTCTTGATGGCATTGCTGCATCATGGTTTAACAATACCTGCAGGTGCAACATCTCTGATAAAAGGCGGTTGGATAGCTACTCTTCACACTTACCCGGTTGAAATGGCACAGAATTTCTGGACTGCAATAGTAGCCTTTGTAGCGAGTACAACGGTTACGATTGGATTGACTCTGATGACAAAACAGAAAAAGACCGATGAAGAGTTGACCGGTCTTGTATATGCTCTCACTCCGCGTACAATAGTTGATAAGGATCTGCCATGGTATCAGCGCCCTGCAGGTCTCGCAATTCTTGTCGGCGTGATATTTTTAATATTAACAATAATGTTTTGGTAGGAGGAAATTAAAATGGTAGATATAAGAATACCTATAGGTCTGATGTTTTCGATCGTAGGAGTATTAATTAC
>PLMC01000092.1:281-14176 GCA_003141495.1 Bacteroidales bacterium | reverse complement strand
ATTGATATTAAAAGCTGTCACGATATTGAATTGAAAGATGTTACGGGTCCTCTGGTCCTGTCCACAATTAGCGGTGATATTAATATTACTTTCAGCAATATTAATACGACTAAATCGTCTTCAGTTAATTCTATCAGCGGGGATGTAGATATAACCTTGCCTGCTAAAGCAGCTGCTGACCTTGAATTAAGAACGGTTTCCGGTGCATTTTATTCTGATTTTGACTTCTCCGAATCGCAAAAGAACCTAAGAAAAGTCGGAGGAAACGAAATTAATTATTCTCTTAACGGAGGAGGTTTCAAATTCGCCATCGGAAGTGTAAGTGGAAATATTTATCTGAGGAAGGGAAATTAATTCCCTTTCCTCTTTTTAATTTCTCTAAAAATTATTTCAATGAAAAAAGGTATAATTTTAGTTGTAGTTTGGCTATGCTTTGCTTCAATCCAGGCTCAGCAGATAATTGAAAAGCACATAGATTTTTCAGGAAAAGAATCACTTACTCTGAAAATTCAGATAGCTGATTCCATAAACATTCAAACATGGAGTAAAAATGAAGTCTATGTAAAAGCTTCTGTAAATGTCAATGAGAATAAGGATAATGATGCTTATGTAACCTCATTCGATGATTCAGGCAATTACATAGCCATCAAGGCAAATTTTAGGGATAATTATTTCAAGGGTAAAAAGAATTGCTGCAATGAGACTGACATCTACTGGCAGATCTTTATGCCTGAAAAAATAAAATTCTCGGTTGAGACCATTAATGCTGACGTTACAATAAAGGGCCAGACCAGGGACATGAATGTAAAATCAATAAGTGGCTATATCGACCTTACAGAACCTGAAGGGAAACAGGCCGATCTCGATTTTTCAACGATCTCCGGAAGAATGTATTCAAACCATGAACTGGCTTTGAATAAAATGCATAGCGGAATTCCAATGAAAATAAATGAAAAACTGAATAACGGAGGTGATCCAATAAAACTTGAAACAATAAGTGGTGATATTTATTTCAGAAAGGCTAACGCCAATTAAGTTCACCCGCCAGTAAGCAAAGAATGAAGCAGCTTTGCTAAAAGCCTTAAATACGAATAAGGCGTGCGGCTTGCGGTAACCGGCATCCGGCATGATATGTTCTGTCTTCGGATATTAAAGATTTTCTGATAATGAAATTGCCTGTAAGGTAAGCATCATTCCATAATAATTTAAGTCTTTGTAATGTATTATGTAACCCTTCTGCTACGGAAGCGTTGCCAGTATTATTACAAGTTAATAATTGAATCACTACCTAATTGATTTAAACTTATGAAATATCCCTTTTTAAAAAGAATTATTCTTAGCCAGATATTTATTCTTTTATTTACAAGCAGTTATTCCCATTCGAATGACTCTACAGTCGTTGTAAAAAGAACTTATAAAACGGCATTCGCTAAGACCGTCCCTGTTATTGACGGTCTCATGAATGATGATTGCTGGGACCTGGTTGAATGGACAACCGGTTTTACTCAGTCACAGCCGGTTGAAAATAAGCCTCCATCTCAACAGACAGCTTTTAAAATTCTATACGATAATGATAATCTCTATATGTTTGTTCGTTGTTATGATACTGAACCTGATAANNGATAAGATCAGTAAGATTATGTCCCGAAGGGATAATTTCAATGGAGATATGATATTTGTGGAATTTGACAGCCATTTTGATAAACAGACAGATTACCTGTTCTCTGTCTCTGCTTCCGGTGCTAAAAGTGATGCGGCTATGAGCAATGATGGGAATAATGAGGATGACAACTGGAACCCGATCTGGTATATGAAAACTTCAGTTGATGATAAGGGCTGGTGTGCCGAAATGAAAATTCCTTTAAGTCAGTTGCGTTTCGATAAGAACAGTGAACAAATATGGGGGCTGCAGGTTACACGCGCTATTTACCGGTTGCAGGAACGTTCTCAATGGCAATATATTCCGAAGGGATCCCCTGGGGTCATTCATTTATTTGGTGAGCTTAACGGAATAAATGACATAAAGCCAAAACAACAGATAGAATTAATGCCCTATACAGTAGCACGTACTGAAAGATTTCAAAAAGTCGAAGGAGATCCTTTTAACACGGGAAAATTATCAAAGATCTCAGCCGGGCTTGACGGGAAGATTGGCCTCTCAAATAATTTTACACTTGATTTCACTATAAACCCAGATTTTGGCCAGGTTGAAGCTGACCCATCGGAAGTCAATCTTACCGCTTTTGAATCATACTTTTCTGAAAAACGCCCTTTTTTTATTGAAGGTCAGAATATTTATCAGTTTATGCCAGATCAGACGATAGTGATTCATAATATGTATTCCGACAATCTATTTTACTCCAGGAGAATAGGAAGATATCCTCAGTATTATCCTTCTGTTGGGGACGGTGTCCACGTGAAAATGCCTGAATCAACAACAATTCTTGGTGCTATGAAGTTATCGGGAAAAACCAAGAAAGGTCTGTCTGTAGGTATTCTCGAAAGTCTGACATCAAGGGAAGATGCATTGATAGACAGTGTTGGGACCAGGCGAAAGGAGACTGTAGAGCCTCTTACAAATTATTTTGTTGCAAGAATTCAGCAGGATTTTAATAAAGGGCAAACCATTCTTGGTGCAATGTTTACATCGGTGAACAGAGATATAAAATCAACCAATCTCGATTTCCTGCACTCGTCAGCCTATACAGCCGGATTAGACTTTCAGCATAACTGGAAAGACAGAACCTGGTATTTAGCCGGAAATGCCGAATTCAGTAATGTAAAAGGGTCCACTACATCAATAACTGAAACACAAACATCATCTGCAAGGTATTTTCAGAGGCCTGATGCAAAATATCTTTCCGTTGATTCATCCCTCACTTCGCTTTCAGGTTACGGAGGAACAGTGAAATTCGGAAAAAGCAGTAAAAAGAGATTACAGTTTGAGACTTGTGTTATTGTTCGATCACCAGGACTTGAATTCAACGATATTGGTTATATGAGATACTCAGACATCATTTATCAGGGCAACTGGATGGGTTATTATTTGCGAAATCCATTCTGGATTTTCAATAATTTGTACCTTAATACAAATTACTGGATGTACTTTAACTTTGGCGGCCAACTTTTGTCAAGAAACTACAATACTAATTTTAATGCCCAGTTTAAAAATAAATGGGGGCTCAATGGGCAATTTAACCGTGAGAGTCAGAATATTTCCACAACTCTTTTGCGTGGTGGTCCCTCATTTATTGTTCCAGGGAATCAGAGTTTTAATCTGAACTTATTTACAAACCAATCTAAAAAACTTTCATTTTTCATAGGTAATTATCATGGATCAGGTGATGTGAAAAGCATGAGGGGTCATGAATACTATGGCGAAATAAATTACAAACCATCGAATTCAATATCTATTTCGGTTGACCCGGATTACGGTATTCAGAGCTCTGAACTGCAATATGTCAGCACTGCAACAAGTAACGGAAACCCTATTTATATTTTTGGTAAATTGAATCAAAAGACCTTAAGCTTTACATTCAGAGTTAATTATACGATCAATCCCGAATTAAGTATAGAATATTATGGTCAGCCATTCGTTTCAGCCGGAAAGTATTCATCGTTCAAGAAAATCACTCAGCCGGATGCAGGTACATTCAAACAAAGATTTTATGATTATACTCCTGCCGAACTGATCTTAGATCCTTCAGCGAATACCTATAATGTTTATGATGGAGGAATCTATTCCTTTGGAAACCCTGATTTCAATTTCAGGCAGTTTCGTTCTAACCTTGTGGTGAGATGGGAATATTTGCCAGGTTCGACAATTTATCTTGTGTGGTCACAGGGTGTTACAAGTACCGATACAAACGGGTTATTTTCTTATGGAAGCGATATGAAGAATCTTTTTAAGGTTACACCGCATAATATATTTCTTGTGAAGTTCTCATACTGGTTTGCGTTATAACGGCTCAACGGCATAAAAGCGTAAAACCTTATTTCTTCCACACCCTGCTTGTCATGTATGCAATAAGGGAGTAAACAGCGCCTATGATCAATAGCATGAAAACAAAATTCATAAGGGTGTCACTGACCGAATGCGATCTGCCGTCAATATCAAGAAAGCTGTAGACCGCAAAGACAATCCCAGACAATAATATTATCCAGCCGGCAACTGATGCCGGTATAAAAAATATTCCAATTCTTTTAAACCAGGGGAATTTCATATTGAAATGTTTTAAAATAAGTAAATAATTAATATCAGCAGAGAGAGAATAATGACAAGTACATTGTACCATATTGTTCCCAGAAAATTAACCGACTTTGGGCTGCCTGAAAGAAAATAGATCTTTTTTATAGTAAGTACATTTATCATTATCAGAATTAGAGGGGATATCAGGAAGAAAATTATGGATACGTATTTCTGAGTACTTTCCATTTCATGCATATTTGAGATAAGAGTTGTGCCAGGCATAAATACACTTTTCATCATAAGCATTAAAATAACAAATGCTGGAACACTTAGCCACCACCATCCTACTACTGATTTGTCTTTCGCATTAATGATAGCACCAGCTAACATATCTTCATGTTTTAAATCAGGAATTTCAGGCTTTGTCATGTCTGTTAATTTTTTTCAAAGTTTTCCTTTTCCATGACCAATAATGTTAAAGTTTAGATTTGGTTGCATGTTTTCAGATATTACCGGTGAATGTTATAATAAATATACAGCCGGCTTTCTTTTTGTTATGTAAACTGAAAGAAAATGAATGATTGGTCAGGATCTCCCTGACGAGGGTAAGACCTATGCCTTGTCCTCCTGGTTTCGTTGAGAAGAACGGTGTAAATAATTTTTCAGAGACCTCCTTCGTTAAGCCTGTTCCGTTATCTTCAAAAGAAATACTAATAGGCTTTATCTTTGTAGAAATATGTATCTGCCCGTTTTGTCCCATTGCTTCAGCTGAGTTTTTGATGATGTTAGAAAAGACCTGTTCCATTTGACTTCGGTCAGCAAAAATCAACGGCGAAGAGCTATCGAGACTGACTTTAACATTTATATTATTCTCTTTTAGCAAGGAACTATATGAATCAACAACAATCATTACCGATTCATTAAGATCCATCTCTTCTTTTTCCGGAAGAGGGAGTTTTACTACATTAGAAAAGTTCTGCATAAATCTGTTCATCTGGTAGTTGCGCTGAATAGCTATTCCCAGCATTCTTGTAACATCTTCCCTGTCAGTATCGATAAATGAATCAGGATTTGATTGAATACTCGACATAATTGAATTAACCGAACCGATGGTATTGTTTACTTCGTGGGCCATCATTCGTATCAGTTTTCCATATGCGTCTCTCTCAGCTTTCCTGATCTCTTCTGTAAACTCTTCAATTATATAGAAAGGGTGTCTGAACCCATGGTCCATAAAAAACAATTTACGACAGAGATATTTTCGTCCGTCGGCAAGAATAATAAGCTGTTTCTCTTCATAATTTATTCTACTGATTTCATTTGCCAGTCTGCTGTCAACTTCAGTCAGATATTTTCCCTTATAATCCTGAGGTGAAATCTCAATGTATCGGAATCCTGCCCTATTAATGTCTATGATGCGGTCATCAAGGTCCAGAATAACAATTCCCAAAGGAGAAGATTCGATAAGAAGATCGAGAAAGTGGTTCTTTTCTCTGACCGAAAGACGTTCTTCGCGCAATCTGTTAATCATGGAGTTATAGACTTCAATAATATTGTCAACCTCGCTATTTCCGGTTTTAACCAATGTAATATTAAAATCTCCTTCCTTCAGCAGATTGAGGCTCCGTCCAATACTGCTGATTGGTTTCAGAGATTTTATCATCATCCAGATTGTAAAAGCATAAAGTAATGGAATCGTAAATTCAGAAATGATTAGCAGAAGAGGATTGTCTTTATGAAATGAATAAATGGCAAGTACCAGAAAAAGTGCAAATATCAAAGTCAGCCAGATAATTGTCCATTTTTTACTCATTTTTCCCGGCTTGGATTCCATGTTTTTCCATTTTCCTGTACAGGGTAGCCCTGCTTATACCCAGTTTTTCCGATGATCTTGAAAGATTGCCACCACTTTCTTCGATAGCTGTTATGATCATCTGTTTTTCCATAGCATCAAGAGTGCCTGACGTTCCGGATCCTGCCGGATCGGTATGTTGTCCTGTTTTNNTTAAGTTCCCTCACATTGCCGGGCCATGATTGTTGACAGAGCCACTCAGAAGCATCTTTCGAAATTGATTTTGCCGGTAATGAATAAATTTTTACTGCCTGACCAATAAAGTAAACTGCAAGAAGAGGTATGTCATTAATTCTTTTCCTTAATGGAGGAACTTCAATCTGGATCAGATTAATGCGATATAGAAGATCTTCCCGGAATGAACCCTTATTAACAAGCGAGTACAGATTATGGTTGGTCGCCGAGAGCACTCTGACATCGACTGTTATACTATTTGGATCACCAAGGCGTTCAAATGTCTGGTCCTGAAGCACTCTTAAAAGTTTTACCTGAGAAGTAAAATTCAGATCACCGATCTCATCGAGGAAGATGGTCCCTGTATGAGCTTTTTCAAATCTTCCAGGATGGTCATTCTTCGCATCGGTAAAAGCTCCCTTCCTGTAGCCGAACATCTCTGATTCAAAGAGGCTGGCAGGGATTCCGCCGAGATTGACTTTAACAAACGGTTTTGATTTTCTTAAACTGTGCTGATGAATTGCAGATGCAATAAGTTCTTTTCCTGTTCCGCTTTCCCCGGTAATTAATACCGGTGCATGAGTTGGTGCAACTCTCTTTATAACTTCAAGTATTTCAAAAAGTTTAGGGTCCTCTCCTATTATCTCCTGGAATTCAGGAAGCCTTTCTCTCTTATTAATTCTGGAATTTGACGCTTCAATTTTATTGGCAGAGAGAGTGATGGACGTTTCAATAATCTTAAGCAGCTGGATATTGTTCCACGGCTTGGTGATAAAATCAGAAGCACCAAGCTTAATTCCACGCACTGCAAGTTCAACTGACGCCCAGGCAGTCATTAGAATTACCGGCATCTCAGGTCTAAGCAGTTTGATTTTTCTTAAAATCTCTATTCCTTCCTCCCCATTAATGGAAATGGAGAAGTTCATGTCGAGCAATACCAGGTCGAAATCGGACTCACTAATATGCTTTAAGATATCTCCTGGTTTGGAGGCAAAATATGAACTATATCCGGCTTTTGTCAGGAGGAAGCCAAGCGAACTTCTTACGGCATCGTCATCATCACAAACCAGTATACGGCGCGACATTATCATAGTGACGAAATTACTAAACTATTCTGTCTTTAAGGCAGTCGCTGGCCGTATTTTTGATGCAATTGACGCCGGTATCCATGTACTAAGCAGGACCAATAATATCATAGAGATTGTACTTATCAATATCGACCTTGTCAAAACCCCTTGTTCCAGCTTACCTCCATTTACAACTGATGGAATCTGTAACATTATAATTATTACAATTATCAATCCTGATCCGGCTATAAACAGATTTTCTGTTATCAATAGCCTTTTTATCCTGTTCCCGGTTGATCCCAGAGCCCGTTTGATACCTATCTCATGTATTCGCAGATTAGTATTGTACCAGAGTATTCCAATAGTTCCAAGAAATACATTAATCATTATAAAAAGGGCAATTATTACTGTGATATAGTTTCTCTGATAATTATCATCATTTTGCTGAGCCCTCATATTCTCCAGCGAATTTAAACTGTTTATTGTCCAGTTTTCAGGATTAAGCGTGGAATATACCTGACCCTCTGCAACAGCAAGCATGTCGCTTGTTTTATTTTCATTTGTCCTGATCATCAAAGACGTGGACCAGAAAGATTTGGAATCGATTTTCTCTTTATACAGAAAACCAAATGAGATTGGCTTTTCAATGTCGCTTCTCTTGAAATGATCAACTACTCCTATTATTTCATAGATTTTTTTATCCTCTTTGATTCTCTTCCCCACTGAATTTCCCTGGAAATATTTCTCATCTATATCTTTCGAAATTATTATAGGAGGTACTGCCTTCCCTATATCAGTTTCATTAAACCATCTGCCTTTCAGGGGAATGATCTTCATCACCTTTCCATAATCCAGATCAACCTGCCTTATTGCAAGGTTAAAACGATCACTATCATGTCTGAAGTCTGTTGAATAGAGACTATAATTATATGGAATCGCATTATTACTGATCGAAACTGATTCAACAAAGGAGTTTGAACCAAGCACTTTTTTAAGATTTAGAAACGATTGCTCAGTAATTATTTCGTCTTCATTATTTTTATTTGAAATGTTTACCAGGATGACATTATGGGTATCATAACAATTTTTAATACGGAAAATGGTAAGCATATTTACCAGATATATAGTCAGATTTACCATGACCAATGAGATCATGAATAACTCTATAAAAACAAGGATGTTTCTCTTTCTGTTGTTCCAGATTGTTTTAAAGAATAGGCGGATCATAACTCACCTCCTTTCAGATAGAGAGCGGGTCTCATTCTTGAAAGTCTTACAGCCGGCAGATAGCCTGAGAGCAGACCAAATATAAGGCAGGCAATAAGCGCTGCTGCAAAAACAATATAATTGAACGAAAAAGTCAGAGGAACAGTAGAAAAAAAGCTAATTCTAAGCGACAGGGAATTACCTAATAAAGCTACTGCAAGATAGGAAAGGATTATGCCAACCACTCCACCAGTTAGCGTCATCAGGATGTTTTCAAAAAGGAATTGACTTCGCAAAATTTTACCTGATGCTCCAAATGATTTTCTGACAGCAATCTCTTCTCCACGTTCCTGTATCCTGGCAAAATTCAAAGCCATCAGATTTATTGCAGGAAGAAGTATAAAAGCCAATGCCATCATAAGATATTTAAATACACTTGTACCGAGCGAATAATCTTCTGGATCTCCGTACCCTACCATCATCTTTTCGATCTGCGAATATGGGCCGGAAAGAAAAATTGTTTGTGTGGTATCTGCGGCATCCAGTTTTGCTATCATTTCCTGTACTTCATTCTTTATCGGAACAAATTGCTTATGTGAACTTGACCTAAAGGCTGTAATGAATCCTCCCAGGTAATCATTTGGAATGTCATAATTTTTAAAAAGTGTATAGGGAAAATAAAGATCGCCCATAGCATTTTGATCTGTTTTAGGCGGATCCTCTACAACACCTGTCACAGTAAGATCCATAGAAGTGTAATGAACCGTTTTTCCCAGAACATTCTCATCGGAACCGAAAATAAGCAACTTAAGCGACTGTGTTATAACTGCCAGATTTGCACCGCTTATCACTTCTTCTTTTGTATAGGGTCTTCCCTGGAGAAATTTATACTCAAACAAATCCCAGTACTCTGCATCAGTCTGATTCTGAAGTTTTTTCTGGTATTTCCCATTCAAAATAAATTCCCATGGCATTGCTCCGGTATACATTGAGACTATATCAGCACTTTTGATTTTTTTTAGATATGTCTCGGAAAGTGTCCTACCGCACGCTGATATGCTAATTCCATTAGTAAACTTCCCGTTAACAGTTCTTTTGGTCATTATCCGGTCACAGAACACTATCTTTTTCAGATCCTTCTCAGGGCCAGACCCAGAAGTTATCTTCGAGATTGTCATACTGAAGATCATAACAAACATGATAGTGAGGCTTATACCGAATAAACNNTTTCAACCCCCTAAATCCCCCATATGGGGGACTTTAAATCCATCATAGTCCCGCTTTGCGGGATTGGGGGGTGCTCTATCCTACCAACCTGCCATCAAATAGCCTCACAATCCGGTGTGTTGATCTAGCAATCATCTCATCATGTGTTACCATGACAATAGTAGTGCCCTTTGCATTAAGGTCAGCAAGAATCCCTACCACCTCATGTCCGATGATACTATCGAGATTCCCGGTGGGTTCGTCTGCAAGGATGATCTTAGGGTCTCCTGCAACTGCGCGCGCAATTGCAGCACGCTGGCACTGTCCTCCTGAGAGCTGGGAGGGGTAATGCTGCATCCTGTTTGCAAGTCCGACTTTTTCAAGGGCTTCCATAACACGATTCTTTCTCTCCTTTTGGGGCGTTTTGCGGTAGATAAGCGGCAACTCAACATTATCATATACGTTCAGTTCCTTTATGAGATGAAAGCTCTGGAAAATGAAACCCACAAGCTGGTTTCTCATCCTGGCAGTCTTTTTATCCTCGTATGACAGGATTTCGAAACTATTCAGATTGAGTTTGCCTTTATCAGGTTCATCAAGAAGACCGATAATATTCAGAAGAGTGCTTTTCCCGCACCCCGAAGGACCCATGACAGAGACAAATTCGCCCTCCTTCACCTCAAAGTTAATATTGTCCAGCGCCAGAGTCTCAATCTCTTTTGTTCTGTATACTTTACTAATGTTCTCGAGTTTGATCATAGTATATGTATTTGTAAATCAGTTAAATATTATTAATACCTAGCCCTTTCTATCTGGCTTTTTACCCCCCTTGCCCCCCAAATGGGGGGTTAGGAGATTGTCTTCAAAGTCCCCCACTTGGGGGATTTAGGGGGTAAAAAAAAAGTTGGGGGTCTACTTCCCTACTCTTATCTCCTCCCTCGTATATTTCTCAGCAATATCTGTAACAATCACTTTTTCTCCTGGCTGTAAGCCTTCCAGGACTTCTACATAATCAAAATTGGCCTCACCAAAGAGGATTTTAGTCCTGTACGCTTTGTTTCCCCTTACAACATACATTTCTTTATAGCCCCTATCTTTGTAATAAGGACCATTGGAAAGCCTGAGAACATTATCCTTATATGAAATAATCACACGGATCTCGAGTTGCTGATCGGGACGAAGATTTGCAATATCCCCCTTGTCAATGCGTATGAGACATTCCATCATTCCCTGGCTGACTGCCGGCATTATATTTTCAATAGTACCCGTGAGTGTCTTGCCCTGGTTACGCACTTCAACCTTCTGACCAGTAACAACTCTTCCAGCCCATGAATTACTTATTGAGCCTTTCAGTTTATAATTTGAAAAATCGGCGACACGGGCAATCTGCTGTCCCTCAGAAACTGAAGCACCTGGCTGATCAATTATCCAGCTTAAGTCACCACTAAATGGAGCCTTTACATAGGCCTGGTCGACAAGATCTTTTGCCTTGATGATCTTATTCTTCAGAATGTTTATTTCTGTCTCCAGCTCACGGATTCCATTATTTCTGGAATTTACCTGGTTGTTAAAGTTGTACTTGGCCTGGTCGTTTTCAAGTTGTTCAATATCCCATTCTGTTTTTGCTTTTTTTACATTAGATGTTGGACTGCCTCCCATTTTATTAAGTGTAACCTCCCCTTCATAAGCCAGCCTTGCATTTTCTACCTTTATTTCCTTAATTTTTTTGCTGAATTCAAAATCCTCCTTCAACTGTTGCAGTTCAATCTTAAGCTTATCTATCCTGATGTTCTGTAGATCCAGTTCATTCTTCAGCATGTCAAGATCATTCTCTGCCAATTTATTATTGAGTAACAGCAGAGTATCTTTTGGGAATACTTTATCACCTGGTTTTTTAATAATTTTCAGGATGTTACTCCGGAATGGCGAAGTAATAATCTCCTCATATGCAGGTATCACATTACCTGATCCCTGGACTGTGATCTGAATATCTCCTTTTTCAGAGATTGCTGTTGTTACCATAGAAAGGCTGACGGATGGGATAAAAACACTTTTAAGGAAAAGTACGATTACAATAGGGACAATTATAATTATTGATATAACTCTTATTTGTTTGATAAGTAACTTTCTTTTATGCTCTTTTGAAACAGGCCGGTCCATTTATTGAGATTTATTTCGAATGATATTTTAGGAAACAATACTCATGCCAATAATATATAATTAAGATTGTCAGATATTTAAAAAAATTCTTAGATGAGTTGTTGTATCAGAATGATACAGTTGCGGACAATCCTTCACTCAAAGGCCCTCTATGGTCACGAGAGCTATAGGATGAGATTAAAGAGTAAATCCCAATCAATTGCCACTGATTTAGACCCCCAAATTTGGGGTTGGCAGGTTATTTATAAGAATCAATATGCACACTTTTCACCGCCCTGCCTGAAGGATCAATCATGTTTTTAAATGAGGCATCCCATGCAATGGCCTCAGGAGTACTGCATGCGACGGATGGAACTGATGGAACGCATGATGCAGCAGAATCTGAGGGAAAATGTTCAGTAAAAATGCATCTGTAGAAATATTCCTCCTTTGACATCGGAGGATTAATTGGGAAGCGGTATTTAGCATTTGCCAGCTGGTCATCAGTAACTTCTTTTGCTGTAAGCGCTCTTAATGTGTCAATCCAATTATATCCTACTCCATCGGAGAACTGCTCTTTCTGCCTCCATGCCACGCTTGCAGGAAGGTAATCTTCGAAGGCTTTTCTCAGGACCCACTTTTCCATGCGATCCTTGTTTATCATCTTATCCTTTGGATTAATTCGCATTGCAACATCCATAAATTCTTTATCAAGAAAAGGAACACGTCCTTCCACACCCCAGGCGGCCAAGGATTTGTTTGCACGCAGGCAATCATATAAGTGTAATTTGCTTATTTTTCGTACGGTCTCTTCATGAAATGCTTTTGGATCGGGAGCTTTATGGAAATAGAGGTATCCTCCAAAAATTTCATCTGCTCCTTCACCGGAGAGAACCATCTTTACTCCCATTGATTTTATAACCCTTGCAAGCAGGTACATCGGAGTAGATGCCCGTATGGTTGTAACATCGTATGTTTCAATGTGATATATTACGTCTCTGATAGCATCAAGACCTTCCTGAACGGTGAAGTTAATTTCGTGATGAATAGTTCCGATATGATCAGCCACCTTTCGGGCCGCTGCCAGGTCAGGTGAACCTTCCAGTCCAACAGCGAAAGAGTGTAACTGTGGCCACCAGGCCTCACTTTTGTCGTGTGATTCAATTCTTTTTGGTGCAAATTTCTTTGCTATTGCTGAAACTATTGAGGAATCAAGCCCGCCGGAAAGCAAAACTCCGTATGGCACGTCAGACATCAGCTGACGGTGAACTGATGCTTCGAGAGCTTCTTTAAGATCCTCAATACTCGTTTCATTTTTCTCAACTGCAGCATACTCCATCCAGTCACGTTTGTACCATTTTGTCATCACACCATCTTTACTGTAGAGATAATGCCCGGGTAAAAACTCCTGTATCTTATTGCATACTCCCTCCAACGCTTTTAGCTCTGAGGCTACGTAGAAATTGCCAAATGAATCCCAGCCTAAATAAAGAGGCACTATACCAATGTGATCCCGGGCAATTAAGTAACAATCTTTAACCCTGTCGTATAGCGCGAAAGCAAAGATTCCATTTAATTCTTCAATGAAAGCCGGCCCTTTGTCCTGATAGAGAGGGAGGATCACTTCACAATCGGAGTGAGTTTGAAATTCGTAAGAGTTTTCATAGCGTTTTCTTATCTCCTGATGGTTATAGATTTCACCATTTACTGCAAGTATGAGGTTGCAGTCTTTACTGTATAATGGCTGTTTTCCCGATTGGGGATCGACAATAGATAACCTCTCATGAGCAAGTATCGCCTTTTCACAAATGAATATTCCTGACCAGTCCGGTCCACGATGCCTTACCTTTTTAGACATTTTAAGGACTGTTGCCCTTAATTCCATATGATTGACTTTCAGATCAAAAACTCCTACAATTCCACACATATAANNAAATAAATGATATATAATACTTGCATTTATTTAATTTTATTAATGTGATAAAAATCATGTTTGTGTTTTGAAGCAATGGTTTGTTTGATTTATCTAATTATGAAATATTAAAGCATTTTGCTGTTAAAA
>PLMC01000092.1:0-219 GCA_003141495.1 Bacteroidales bacterium | reverse complement strand
TGTTTTATTCTGGTGGTTATTAAAAGGACAGCCTTTTAATCTAGGTGAAAGGATACCGGGAATGGATAACCGTCCCAAAATGGAAACAAAATCAGATACAGTTATTATTGGTCAGTTTTTTGACACTCTTTCACAATTTGATAAAATGGTCGCCGGTGACTGGCCAAGATTCAGAGGACCCGATCTGGATAATATTAGCAAAGATACAACACCGCTGGC
>PLMC01000127.1:36048-62067 GCA_003141495.1 Bacteroidales bacterium | reverse complement strand
GAGGATGCTATGTCGATGCAGGCCCAGGCCGAAAGAGAACGTCAGGCCAGGGTGATCCTTGGTGATTCGGAGCGGCAAGTGGCAGAAAAATTCGGTGAAGCTGCAAAAACATATGAAAACAATCCAACAGCTCTCCATTTGAGAGCAATGAACATGCTCTATGAAGGATTGAAGACGAACTCCACAATAGTAATTGTTCCCAGCTCAGCACTTGAAACCATGCAGTTAGGTGGATTGGCTGGGATGACAGCATTGACAATGGGACTGACACCAGGAGGGGAGAAGAAGGTACAGGAACCTCCGGAGACGAAATAAGTCTTACACTATTGGAGTCTTCTTGTCTTGATTTTTTTTAAAAACTTACATAGCGTTGCACAGAGTAGTTTTAACTTTTGATTTCTCTCTGTGATTCTCTGTGATTCTCTGTGTCACTCTGTGACAGTTTTTTTGTCATACGACACTGAAGTTTTGGTCAGAGTCTTCGTTTCGACTTTTGTCTTAATTTAAAGCCTCTAATGCCTCTGGAGTTAATATTTCGTTGCATCATATCTCCTTTGTTAGTGGAAGTGAACTTTCCTGTTAACTCTATGTTATACTGATGTAATAATATACACCTTTTAACATAATGAAATGCAAACTATTTTAGGAGCAAATGGTACAATCGGTTCCGTTTTGACAAAGGAATTGGTGAATTACACCGATAAAATAAGACTGGTAAGCCGGAACCCCAGAAAAGTAAATGAGTCGGATGAACTTTTCCCGGCTGATTTATCTAATCCGGCATTTGTTGACCAGGCTGTGGAAGGCTCTGATATTGTTTATCTTGTGTTAGGGTTTGATTATAACCTGAAGGTATGGGAAGAGAAATGGCCCACCTTGATGAGCGCCACTATCAATGCATGTATAAAACATAATGCACGACTGGTATTTTTCGATAATGTATATATGTACGATATCAATGCCATTTCTCACATGACAGAGGAGTCCGCATATAACCCTCCCAGTAGGAAAGGTGCTGTCAGGAAACAGATTTCTCAGATGCTGATGGATGAAGTAAAAGCAGGGAAACTGATGGCACTCATTGCCCGTTCAGCGGATTTCTATGGACCTGGTAATGATAAGAGTTTTGCGAATGAAATGGTATATAAAAACTTTTTAAAAGGCAGACGTGCCAACTGGTTTATTGATGCTGATAAGAAACACTCATTTACTTATACCCCTGATGCCGCCAAAGCTACGGCTCTCTTAGGTAATACAGATGATGCATACAATACAATCTGGCATCTTCCTACTGATAAAAATACAATAACCGGCAGGGAATTCATCGAGCTTTTTTCAAAGGAGATGAAAGTTTCAAATAAACTTGTTGTTATGCCGATGTGGATGGTAAAGCTTGCCGGAATTTTTGTTCCGGTACTGAAGGAAATGAGGGAAATGATGTACCAATATGACAGGGACTATTTTTTCGATTCATCAAAATTTGATAAGAGGTTTAATTTCAAAACGACTACATACCAGGAGGGGGTCAGGAATACAGTGGAACGGGATAAGTAATTTCTTGGTCCTTGGTCCTGTTTTTTTCATCTTAATATCCACTAGAGATACCACAATTTCATCCGTTAACCGGTAACCAGTATCGGGGGCCTAGTGCCTTTAATATCAGTATCTTATAACATAACAGAGAAACTCCCAATTAAAAGGAGTACCTTTGCCGCCATTCAAACCGGAGGATAAAACTATTTATCCGGAATTTTTAATTTAAATATTTATTTATGCATTTTGAATCATTGAACATTATTGAACCAATTCTTAAATCATTAAAAGAGGAAGGCTACACAATACCAACACCAATTCAGGTACAGGCTATACCGATTGTGTTGCAGGGAACAGATTTGATAGGATGTGCGCAGACAGGTACAGGCAAAACAGCAGCTTTCGCAGTACCTATTCTGCAGTTATTAAGCAAAAACAAATCATTTGACAGAAAGAAAAAAATAAGGAGTCTGATAGTCACGCCTACAAGGGAACTGGCAATTCAGATTGAAGAAAGTTTTAAAGCATACGGTCGTTATACAGGATTGACATGCACTGTCGTATTTGGAGGAGTGAAACAGAATCCGCAAACCAATGCATTGCATAATGGAGTGGATATNNGACATGGGTTTTATACATGATGTCAGAAGGATTATTGCTGCATTACCTCAAAAGAGACAATCATTGTTTTTCTCCGCCACCATGCCTCCCGAGATAGTAAGATTGGCCGGTTCGATAGTTTATAAACCTGTGAAGGTGGAAGTTACACCCTCAGCATCAACAGTTGATATTGTGGAACAGTTTGTCTATTTCATCGACAGGGGAAATAAGAATTCATTGTTGCTTGAATTACTAAAGGATGAAAAGATAAAAACGGCATTGGTATTTACAAGGACAAAGTACGGTGCCGATAAGGTGGTGAGAGTTTTGAAAAAGAAGAATATCAGTGCTGAAGCAATTCATGGAAATAAAGCACAAAACGCCCGGCAAAAGGCGCTTTCAAGTTTCAAAGCACAGACTACCAGAGTTCTGGTGGCGACAGATATTGCAGCCCGCGGTATTGACGTGGATGATCTGGAGTATGTTATAAATTTTGAAATTCCAAATATCTCTGAAACGTACGTCCACCGGATTGGAAGGACCGGGAGGGCCGGCGCTAAAGGTACGGCTATTTCATTCTGTGATGCTGAAGAGAAGGAATATCTGAAGGACATCGAAAAGCTGATTACTAAAAAGATACAGGTTGTTGATGATCATCCTTTTCCACTTATTGATAATTATCCGGTTAAAACAACTAAACAAGAATTTAACAACCGTATCCCGAACAGGTTTGGCTCATCAAAGAAACTGATTCCGGACCGTAGAAACCACAGACGATAGGATTGGGTTAAGAGAATTTCAAGAAATTAAGTACATGATTTTTGAGTTGGAATTCTTTTAATTGATTCAATTTTGCAACCTTTATAGACGATTGTTTTATCTCTTAATTTCTATTTATCTTCATCGCGTATCTGAACTCTCCGGATCTTTCCACTGATCGTTTTCGGAAGTTCAGTTACGAATTCGACTACCCGTGGATATTTATAAGGTGCAGTTACTTTCTTTACATGTTCCTGAAGTTCTTTAGCCAGTTCTTCACTAGGGTGATAATTTTTTGAAGGAACAATTGTTGCCTTGACAATCTGGCCCCTGTCGGGGTCAGGTACTGCAGTAATGGCACACTCAAGTACAGCAGGATGTTCCATCAATGCACTCTCGACTTCAAACGGACCAATACGGTATCCTGAGCTTTTTATTACATCGTCGGCCCTTCCTACAAACCAGAAGTATCCGTCTTCATCACGCCAGGCCATATCACCTGTTTTATAAACGCCATCTTTCCAGACACTGGCGGTTAACTTATCATCGCGGTAATAACCATTGAACATACCGACGGGTCTGCTGCTGACAGTATGAATAACAATCTCTCCCTCGTTACCTGCTTCACATGAATTACCATCTTCATCAACAATCTCAATGTCATAACCCGGAGTCGGCATTCCCATTGAACCCGGTTTTGGCTTCATCCACGGGTAAGTTGCCACGGCAACTGTGCATTCAGTCTGGCCATATCCTTCCATAAGTTTGATCCCGGTATGATCATAGAATTGTTTATAAACCTCGGGATTTAATGGCTCTCCGGCTACTACGCAATATTTCAGATGACTGAGATCAAATTTTGTAAGATCTTCCTTGATGAGGAACCTGTAAATGGTAGGAGGAGCGCAAAAAGTTGTAACTTTATATTTTTCAATTACTTCCATAAGATTCTTGGGAACAAACTTATCGTAATCATAAGTCATAACGGCGCTACCTGATAACCATTGACCGTACAATTTACCCCAGGCTGATTTTGCCCATCCGGTATCGGCAACTGTAAAATGAAGTCCATTATCCTGAACATTTTGCCAGTATTTTGCGGTAAGTATATGACCCAGTGGGTAGACAAAATCATGGTTCACCATTTTTGGCATTCCTGTTGTTCCTGAGGTAAAGTACAGGAGCATAATATCGGTATTGACTGTTGCCTGATCTGAAACAGGCCTTATAAAGTTTTCAGATGAGCCTTCAATACCCTTGGTAAAATTCAGCCAGCCCTTTCGTTCCTCCCCGATAGCTACTTTAAGTTTCAGAGTCGGGGATTTGATCTCTGATTCCTCAATATGCCGGATAACTTCATTATCGGGTACACATACAATCATCTTTATATTAGCTGCATTATTTCTGTAGATTAAATCTTTTGTGGAAAGGAGATGGGTCGCTGGTATTGTAATAGCTCCGATCTTATTTAATGCAAGGGTGCAGAACCAGAATTCATAACGTCTTTTCAGAATAAGCATTACTGGATCACCCTTTCGTATCCCATGAGATTGGAAGAAATTGGCTGTCTTATCGCTGTAGTTCTTCATTTGTCCGAACGTAAAGACTGCTTCATTGCCTTTATCATCACACCAGACCATGGCTATTTTGTCAGGATCGCTGGCAGCAATTTCATCAACAACATCATAAGCAAAGTTGAAATTCTCAGGGATTTTGATTTTAAAATTATCAATAAATTCCTGATAAGAGCTAAACTCAATTTTATTAAGATATTTTTTAAGTATCATTGCTTTCTTTTCTTGTGGTTTTTATAAAACTATTGCCAGAAACTTAACCTGTTCATTATTCAGCGCTCTCATAGCATGTTTGTATCCAGAATCAAAATAGACTGAATCACCTTCATTCAGGATGATCTCATGCCCGTCAATTATAGTCATCATTGTTCCTTTGATAACATAATTAAATTCCTGTCCGGGATGGGAATTAAATTCAAGTAATTTATTTTCGGAATCAGGATCAATTGTAACCATGAATGGTTCGGCTTCCTTATGAATGAAATTATATGCAAGACTTTCGTATTTATACTGTTTTCTTCGTTCAAGCTTTAATCCTTTTCCATTCCTGACGACTCCGTAGATACGAAGTCTAGGGTTATCTCCACCAAGCATTACCGAAAGTTCCACATTGAACAGTTCCGATATTTTAAAGACGATGCCTACAGGGATATCAGTATTCCCGCTTTCATATTTCAGGTATAGATCTGCCGGAATTCCCAGCTTACCTGCCAGGGTTTCGGAAGAAATTCCGGAGATCTCCCGGATCTCTTTAATTCTTTTAGCAATCTGCTTTATCTGTTCAGTCATATTGATCAGTTTTTTTCATTTCAATATTACATAAATTATTTAAACTATAGAAAGTTGGTTAATAAAATTGTCTGGAAGTAATTTTATACTTTCAGATATACATTTTAAATCCTCTGTTGCTTAATAGTTACATTTTTGTTAAATTTTAAAAAACTTCGGAAACATTTTATATAATAATTGTTTCCTTAGTTTATTTGCATTATTTTTGCCGCATGAATGAAGAGTTAAAAAATATACTTCTTAAAGTTCGTGAGTTATACATGAAATATGGAATTAAGAGTATAACCATGGATGATGTAGCCAGGGAAATGGGTATTTCTAAAAAAACTCTTTATCAGTACATTACAGATAAAGATGACCTCGTCGGAAAATTTGTTGACAACGAAGTTGCAATACGGCGTGAGGAAATATGTAAATGTTTTGGTATTGGTTTAAATGCCATTGAAGAGTTGTTTGAGATATCTTTTTTCATGAATAAGTTATTGCACGATCAGAACGCCGCAACTGAATACGACCTCAAAAAATATTATCCCCAACACTATCAGAAAACTCTGAAAGCAAGCAGGGAAGGAATTTACAGCTACATATTGGTAAACCTTAAGAAAGGAATAAAAGAAGGTCTTTACCGTAAGGATTTGAACATAGAAATAATAGCTAAGTTGTACCTCTGGAGGTCGGAAGATTTACGTGTGAGTGATCTGTGGAATGCAGAGGAGTTCACTTCAATCAAATTTTTTATGGAACTTCTGAATTATCATGTTCGTGGTATTGCAACTGAAAAAGGAATAATTGCCTTGGAAAAGAAAGTAAAAGAATTGGGGAATGCTTATAAAAAATAATTTTTAATATGAATTTTATGCGTAAATACTTTTTAATGTTTATTATCCTGGGAACAATTACCGAAGGATTCGGCCAGGATAAAAAAGAAACACTTAAGCTTTCATTACCCGATGCCCAGGCTTTTGCTCTACAAAACAACCGGACAATCAGATCATCAAAGATTGATATTCAGCATGCTGAGAAGCAAGTGTGGGAAAATCTCGCTACCGGATTACCGCAATTCAGTGTTGCTGCGAATTATCTTCACCAGTTCGTGGTTCCTGAAATAAGCTTTGGACCTTATCTGGATGTAAATGTATTACCTGATGGCGTTCTCAACAAATCTGATATAGTGAATGCTTATAAAAATTCGCCTTCTTTTCCATTGGGTATCAGGAACAATACAACAATTGATTTTACTGTCTCACAACTAATCTTCAGCGGTGAATATTTAGTAGGGTTGCAGGCTACCAAAGTAGTTAAAGAAATGACCGAGAAAAGCCTTGAAAAAACAGAAAATGAAACAAAAGAATCTGTTGCCGGGACATATCATCTTATTTTAGTACTGGGTGAAAATGAAAGGGTATTAAGTAAAAGTCTGAAATCAGTTGACAAGACCTATAATGAGCTTGTAAAAATGAATGAACAGGGTTTAAACGAGGAGACTGATGTTGATCAGGTCAAAATAAGTAAATCCAATATACAGACTCTTATTACATCAATTGAATCACAAAAGCAGATTTCTGTAAAACTTCTGAAATATCAGCTTGGTTTAGGTTTCGACCAGGATATTGAGCTGACCGATAGCCTTCCCGGGCTTATTGAACAAGGAAAGATGCAGTATTTAACCTCTACAGCATTTGATATAAATAATAGTGTAGATTATCAGTTAGTAAATTACCAGGAAAAGATTTCTGCTTTGATGTTAAAACGCGAGAAATCAAAATATCTGCCTACCATATCTGCTTTTTACAGGCATGAAGAACAGACAAATATGCCTGCTTTTAATTTCGCAGTAAAGGATGTGGTTGGCGCTTCTCTTAGTATTCCCATATTCACCAGCGGGATGAGAAATGCAAGAGTCAGCGAGGCTAAATTTGACCTTGCAAAATCTGATCTGGCAAAAGAAAATGCAGAGCAGGGTTTGATCATGGAATTTGAAACTGCCAAAAGCACTTACCAGACTGCATATAGCAATTTTATTACTAACAAGGAAAGTATGGATCTGAGCCATAAAGTATATGATAAAACAGTTATTAAATACAAAGAAGGTGTTTCTTCAAGCTTCGAACTCACTCAAAATCAGAATCAATTCTTAACAGCAGAATCTAATTACTATAACTCTGTTCTTGCATTGCTGAATGCCAAAGCAAAGCTCGATCGTATTTTAAGCAGCAGTAAATAAGTTATATAAATTTTTAATCCGGATAATAATACAAATCAGATCAGATATGAAAACCATTAAATTAAGCATAACGGGAATAGTAGTTTTATTTCTTTTGTTTTCGTGCAGCAGTAATAAGCAGGCACAACTCTCAAAATTAAAACAACAACAGACTGCTATAAATGATAAAATAAGGAGTCTCGAAGGTGAAATCAGCACTGGGAAGAAGGATTCTCTTAATCCTGGGAAATTTAAATTTGTTGGCCTGAAAGATGTTAACAGTAACACGTTTGACCATTTTATCAGGGTACAGGGAAAAGTGGATGGCGATCAGAATGCGGCTGTTTTTGCTGAAGCGCCTGGTACGATTTCTTCAAAATTTGCAGATGTTGGACAGAAAGTTGTTAAAGGTCAGGTATTGGCCCAGATCGATGATCAGCAGTATCGAAGCCAGATGCAGGGCCTGGAAACACAATACAAATTTGCTACTGATTTATATGATAAGCAGAAACGTCTTTGGGATCAGAAAATTGGAAGCGAAGTCCAATACCTGCAATCAAAGACAAACAAAGAGTCGCTTGAAAAACAGATTGCTTCTTTAAAACAACAGGTGGATAAATTTAAAATCAAATCGCCTATTGATGGCACAATTGAAGAATGTAATATAAAAGTAGGAGGAGTGGTTTCTCCTGATCCGCGTTTAGCAGCTTACAGGGTCGTTGCTTTTAAAAACCTGAAAGTTAGTGCTGAAGTATCAGAAGCCTATTCAGCCAAAGTTAAAGTTGGTGACAAGCTGATCGTCCTTTTCCCGGATATTAATAAACAATTTGAAACAAAAGTCGATTTTGTGAGTAAGTACATCAATCCTGTTAACCGGACTTTCATAATTGACACAAAACTATTAAATGATTTTAATGATCTTAAAGCTAATATGATAGCAATTATTCAGATTAATGACTATCATTCTGACAATGCAATCCAGGTTCCAATGAATGTAATTCAGTCTGATCAGACCGGTAGTTATGTTTATGTTGTGCGGTCAAAAGATAAATACAATGCTGCCTTTAAGCAGCCTGTGACACTCGGAATCAGTTATAACGGTGTAGCCGAAGTTCTTAAGGGTTTGGCAGTAGGTGACAAAGTTATTTCAGTTGGTTATCAGGAACTGGTTGATGGCGAGTATATAAGATTTTAAATGCTATTCTGATTATTAACTTATAAGAGAATAAAAAGATATTTTCATGGAAAAAAAGAATAAAGAATTCTTCGCTACCAGCTGGGCAATTGACAATAAAATCAGTGTTTATGTCCTGGTATTTATAATAGCTGTTTTTGGTCTGATTAACTATTATACCATCCCTAAGGAACAGATCCCGGAGATTGTGATTCCAATGATAAATATCAACACAATATATCCCGGCACATCTCCCTCCGATATGGAGAACCTGGTAACTAGACCATTGGAAAAGAATTTAAAATCGATGAGCGGTGTTAAAAAGATTACATCCCGTTCTGTGCAGGATTTTTCTGCAATTATCGTTGAGTTTAACACCGGAATTGAGATAAAAGACGCAAAACAAAAAGTCAAAGATGCAGTTGATAAGACTAAAAAAGATTTACCCACTGATCCGTCTTTTATTGATCCGTCCGTAATGGAAATTGATCTTTCTGAGATTCCTATTCAATATATCAATCTTTCCGGCGATATACCATTGGATCGTCTTAAGAAATACGCTGATGATATGCAGGACAGGATTGAAAGCCTTAAGGAAATTACCCGTGTTGAAATAGGAGGTGCTCTCACTCGCGAAATCCAGGTTGACCTTGATATGTATAAGATGAAGGCTGCCAGTCTTACATTCAGGGATGTAGAACAGGCAGTGAGCCTTAATAATATGACTGTTTCAGGTGGAAATATTGATCTTCAGCAAATGAGCCGCTCCATCAGGGTAGTTGGCGAGGTGACAAATACTGATCAGATAAAAAACATAATATTAAGTACNNTATAACGGGAAAAATGTGGTAACACTTAATGTAATAAAGAAAAGCGGACAGAATCTTCTGGATGCCTCAGACAAGATAAAAGCCATCATTGCCGACATGCAGAAGGCAAAGCTTCCGTCAAATCTAATTATTCAGGTTACCGGTGACCAATCGCGTAACACAAGGAATACGGTGGATGAGCTTAATAATACAATAATACTCGGATTCATCTTTGTGACCATCGTACTGATGTTCTTTATGGGTCTTGTAAATGCTCTTTTTGTGGCTTTGTCGGTACCACTATCAATGGCTATAGCATTCATTTTTCTCCCGTTTATTGGCTTTACAATGAATATGCTTGTGATGTTTGCCTTTATTTTTGCACTTGGAATAGTTGTTGATGATGCCATTGTAGTTATTGAGAATACCCATCGTATTCACAAGAAGACCAAGATGGATATTACCTCCTCAGCCAAGTCTGCGGCGGGAGAAGTTTTTGTTCCAATACTTTCGGGTACCCTGACAACACTGGCTCCATTCTTCCCTCTGGCTTTCTGGCCGGGAGTGGTTGGAAGCTTTATGGTTTTTATCCCGGTAACTCTTATAATTACTCTTTTTGCCTCATTAATTGTAGCGTATATTTTTAATCCGGTATTTGCAGTCGATTTCATGAAGCTTGATGATGAAGACGCGCCTGTTAATAAGCGCAATGTTTACAGAACTACTGCTGTGATAGCATTAATATCAATACCATTTTATCTGTTGGGGGCAAGAGGAGTTGGTAATTTGATAATGTTCATCGCAATTTCTTTCCTTGGTCATGAATTATTCGGCTATAAGGTATTGAGAAGATTTCAGTCCCATTTCATACCGGCTCTGATGACGAAATATGAAAACACCCTGAAATGGATATTGAAAGGGAAAAGGCCGGCTTATGCACTCGGTGGTATGGTTGCTCTTTTTGTGTTTACTATGGTTTTAAATGGTATTCTAAAACCAAAAGTGGTTTTTTTCCCCGATAATGAACCAAACACCATTAATACATTTATCAAGATGCCTATTGGCACCCAGATAGAAGTAACTGACTCAGTCTCCCGTATTGCTGAAAATCGTATTATGAGTGTCCTTGGTGAAAAAAATCCTATTGTGGAATCTGTTGTTACAAATGTTGCATTCCTTGCCTCAGATAACAATTTTGATAATTCCAGCAAGTCATCCAATCTGGCTAAAATCGCAGTTAATTTTGTAGAGTATAAGTATAGACACGGACAGAGTACAAAAGTCTATATGAATAAAATGCGCGAGGCTCTGAAGGATATACCGGGTGCTGAAATAGTTGTTGATAAAACTAAAATGGGACCTCCAACCGGGAAACCAATTAATATTGAGATTTCCGGGGAAGATTTGGCAAAACTCGATGCAACAGCTAATAACTTCAAACGATTTGTTGATTCATTGCAGATAGGTGGTATAGAGGAGCTAAAATCTGACTTTGCCACATCTAAACCAGAGATACTGATACTTCTAGATCGAGAAAGAGCAAATTCTGAAGGCATTACTGCTGCAGTAGTTGGAGATGCAATCCGGACAGGTCAGCTGGGGAAAGAGGTATCCAAGTACAGGGAAGGGGAGGATCAATACTCGATAATGCTGCGCTTTGAAGAGAATCAACGCAAAGATCTCGAGCAACTGCTCAATCTTACAATTACCTACAGGGATATGACCTCAGGACTCATACGTCAGATTCCTTTGTCGGTAGTTGCGCATGTTGAATATGTGAACAGCTATGGACAGATTAACCGTCTTAATCTGAAAAGGGTAATCACTGTCTCCTCCAACGTTCTGGATGGATTCAACGCAAACGTGATAAATGCCCAGCTACGTAAAGTGCTCCCTCAGTTTACAAAACCATCGGATGTTGATATCCAACTTACAGGTGAACAGGAGGATCAGGCAGAATCTATGGTATTCCTGTCTAAAGCAATGATTCTCTGCTTATTCCTTATAATGTTTATACTGATTACACAATTTAACTCAATGTCAAAAGCGCTGATTATAGTTTCGGAAGTGGTATTCAGCCTTATTGGAGTGCTATTGGGTTATATGATCTTCCACATGACTATTTCAATTATTATGACAGGGATGGGAATAGTGGCACTGGCAGGTATTGTTGTAAGGAACGGAATACTGCTCGTTGAGTTTACCGATAGATTAAAGAATCAGGGTGTTAAAACACGGAAGGCGATAATCCAGGGAGGATTGACCCGTATCACACCTGTTGTACTGACTGCAACAGCTACAATACTGGGACTTATTCCATTAGCTATAGGAATGAATATCAATTTTGCCACATTACTGACAGATTTAAATCCACATCTGCATTTTGGTGGTGATAATGTAATGTTTTTCGGACCACTCTCATGGACAATCATTTTCGGGTTAAGCTTTGCAACCTTCCTGACTCTCGTTTTAATACCGGTGATGTATATTTTTATTTATGAAAGAAACATAAGAATACAGCGTCGCAAGACAAATAAAATGATTCGAAAAAGCAAACTTCAATAGATCTTTTAAAAGTTTATATGAAAAGGGGTCGTTCTTGCGAGACGACCCCTTTTTTTAGTTCTCTGCACTTTCTTTCTCCATCATTTCCATCATACTCAACCCTGCATAGTTCTTAATAAAATACCCTTCTGTGCTTTTATCGAAATTTGTTTTATCTATACTGACGGCTTTCATAGCCATTCCGCTTTTACCACCCTTTTCAGTAAAATCCATTTCAACAAGAAGGTAGTTCTTTTGTGTCAAACCCATTCCGAACATATTGTTGGGATGCGATTGGTTCATTTTTGAGTGTGACTGTCCCCCGGCCATGCTTCCCATTCCCAGAGAGAACATCATTTCAGGATCGAAATCTACTTTGGCATACCATGCGCTCATTGTACCGGAATGCATTTGACCATTTTCTTCTTTAGTGAATTCCTTCGAATACTCTTCAGCAGTATATCCAAAAACCTGTTTGGTTCTCCCTGTCTTAACAAAATTATCCAGCTGGTTCGGTTTCTTATCGTCTGTGACGGGCTTATCTTTTTTGGGCATAGCTTTTGCTAGTGCTGCCATGTTCTCTGCACTACCTTTCATCATGCTGTGCATATCCATCACTTTTAAAACCTTTCGGTATTTATCCTGACTTTTTGGAACACGTTCTTCGCCAAAAGTGATCATCAGACCATCTTTGGTAGAGACCATAAAGTTCATGTCCTTATCTTTTTGATTATCTGGAGTCTCCATGCTCATATAATCGCCATTTTTAGTAAAATAGTAACTCATAGTTTCAGGAGTTTTGTTCTCCTCCTTGTTTATTTCATATACCACTTTATAATCGAAATGGTAAGCGGCTGGGACTTTATATTCCGGTGTTTTACCGGTCTCTTGCGCATTTGTCCTGAAAATACCTGACACTGTCAGAATAATTAAATAAATTATTTTTTTCATTATGTTAATATTTTTATAAATGAAATACATGTACTACGATGCCATAATTTTGTCTTTCTTTCTAATTGCAACCTGAATATGTAAATGCGTATATATTATTACTATTACCTGTGTGTACCATGGTTGCCACCCTGCCATCAGTATTATAAGTATAAGTGTACTGTTGTGTGAAATTTATTGGATGAATGGCAGCGCCATCTGTATCGGTCCCTGTAATATTAATAACCCATTTATTTATTAAATGCATGCTTGAATAAAAGGTATATGCAAAATATATTGTAAAGGAGGTAATTTCAGGAGTGAGTGGGAAAAAAAATAGTTTGTCGGTAAGGTAATCTGCAGTAATATCATAATGAGCCTTAGTTGTCCCTGTATTATCTGTACTTGTTGCATCACCGATAATTTTAACAGGATCATCATTTGTGTCATAGGTGTAAGTATAGGTAGCTGTAGTGGTGCCTTGGTCATCTGAACTATTAACCACGGTATTGGTTAAGTGATCCTTAGTATCAAATGTGAATGTGCCTGACCCAGTCGCTGTTCCGTCACTCGCCACAATTTTAACCAATTGGTCCTGATTATAGGTATAAGTAAACCCAGATCCGTTTATGAGATGGCCTGAGGCATCACGATTGAAAGTTATGTTTTTGGATATTCCATTATCAGTTAAGCTTTCAGATGTCAGACCGAATATAGCGTTTGCCAGAGCTCCTTTAAAATATCCTGATACCCCAATTGAATTGCTCCAGTCAATTTCGGTACAGTACTTATTGGCTACTTTAGCAGGGTCGCTATTGTTTTTTGAACATGAAAAAACCAATGAAATGAATACCGCTGCCATTACCACTTTTTTAGGAAAAAGAGAAAAATGTTTAATTAATGTTTTCATAAATTTTATTTTTTTTAGTATTAGTATTTAATAAAGAATTATCTGGAAAAATTTTATTCTGGAAGTGTATGTAAAAATTAACATATATATCTATTTTGCTACTGTTTTAGCTAACAAACAAATGGGATTGTAGAAAGTTTTTTAAACAGTGATAATTCATTGGGGATTCTTTAATTGTTAACCAATTAACATTTACATCTGAACAATTAATTTAAATTTGATGTTAAATTGTATGATTTACTTTAATCCTTATATATTATGGCAGCAAATGACAACACTTCTCAAGATCAGCATTTAACCAAAGCTCTTGAACACCTGAATTCTGTCCTCGTGGCCGGAGAGACAATTGAAGCGTGGGCAATTCAGCGAAGACTCTTCGCCCTTACTAACAGACGAATTCTTATCGCTGCAACTTCCGGACGATTCATTAAAATAAAAAGGGGATTATTTGGCGGATTCGATATGACCGATTTTCGATGGCAGGATCTTGGTGATGCCAAAATAAAAGTGGGCATTTTCGGAGCCGATTTATTTATTAAGATATTTGGCACCACAGACCTGGCTATTTCCAAGGATTCAAATCAGCTTTTAATTTTACCGGGATTTAGAAAAGATCAGGCTGAAAAAATTTATCGTCTGGCTCAGGCTCAGGATCAGTCGTGGAGGGAAAAGAGACGTATCCGTGAGCTGGAAGAATTAAGAGCAAAATCAGGTGGTGTAACTATTGGTTCTAATATAGGAAGTCAACAAACAGCAAATGCATCGGAAGATACTGCTGCAAAACTGCAACAAGCCAAAGATATGCTGGAGAAGAAGCTTATCACGGATTCGGAATATGAATCCATTAAAGCGCGTATTATCAGCGGAATTTAACCATTATAAAACACTATTCATGAAAAACATTCTTATAGGAGTTCTTCTCCTATGCTCACTTGTATCCTTTTCACAAAAAAATGATTCTGTAAAAACGGAAAGCTGGAAAACTATTTACCGGTCCAGCGCAACAAAAATAAATGACCTGGTTAATACAAAACTTGATGTCCGCTTCGATTATTCCAAATCGTGGATGTATGGCAAAGTCTGGATCACTCTTCATCCTCATTTTTACGCCACTGATTCACTTACTCTCGATGCAAAATGCCTGGATATTAATGAAGTCTCAATAGTAAAGGGTATTAAAAGATATCCTTTAAAGTATCGATATGACACTTTAAAACTTTATATCACTCTTGATAAGACTTATAAATACGGTGAGAACTATACGGTTTTTATTAATTACATAGCTAAACCCAATGATATTAAAAGGAAGGGAAGTGCGGCAATATCAGGTGGGAAAGGTCTCTATTTTATTAATCCTCTTGGAAAGGATAAAAAGAAACCAACACAAATATGGACACAGGGTGAAACTGAATCTAACTCCGGGTGGATACCGACTATAGATAAACCTAATCAAAGACAAACAGATGAAATCAGCATGACTGTTCCTGATAAATACCAGACACTTTCAAATGGAATTCTTGTATCCCGCAGAAAAAACAGTGATGGAACCAGAACTGATACATGGAGGATGAATTTACCTCATGCTCCATACCTGCTGATGATGGCTGTTGGTGAATACTCCATAGTTAAAGACAGCTATAAAGGGAAAGAAGTTAGTTATTATGTTGAGAAAGAATATGCACCTGTTGCGAGAAAAATATTCGGTAATACTCCTGAAATGATAGCTTTCTTTTCAAAGATAACAGGTGTAGAGTATCCCTGGCCAAAGTATTCTCAAATTGTTGGAAGAGACTTTGTAAGCGGGGCAATGGAAAACACAACTGCCACTCTGCATAATGAATCTGCACAGCAGGATGCACGGCAGTTGATTGATGAAAACCGATGGGAAGATGTAATTGCACACGAACTGTTTCATCAATGGTTCGGAGATTATGTTACATGTGAAAGCTGGAGTAATATTACACTGAACGAATCATTTGCCGATTTCAGTGAAATGCTCTGGGAAGAGCATAAACATGGTTCGGATGCTGCGGCAGAACATAGTTACAACAGTATGCTGAATTATTTTCAGGGCAGCAACGAGAAAAAGAACCTGGTTCGCTTCTATTATAAGGACCGTGAGGATGTTTTTGACCTTGTTAGCTATCAGAAAGGAGGCCGGATTCTGAACATGCTCAGAAACTGTGTTGGCGACAGCGCTTTCTTCAAATCACTTAACCTGTACCTCAGAACACGAAAATTCAATTCAGCTGAAGCCCAGGATCTGCGTCTTGCCTTTGAAGAAGTTACCGGACAGGATCTTAACTGGTTCTGGAACCAATGGTATTATGGAAGTGGCCATCCAAAGCTTGATATCAATTATGATTATGATGCAGCCGGTAAAACCTCTAAAGTAATAATAAAACAAACACAGCCGGATAGGATATTTAAGCTGCCCATAGCAATTGATGTCTATCAGGATACAGATAAAAAACGTTATAAAGTATGGGCTGAACATCAGGTTGATACTTTCGTCTTCCATACTGTCACCAAACCGGATCTGATAAATGTGGATGCTGACAAAGTCCTTCTTTGCGAAAAGACCGAACACAAAACGCTCGACAATTATATATTCCAATACAAAAATGCTGGATTGTATCTTGACAGGAGGGAAGCCATCGATTTTGCAGCCAGGAACCAGAGTGATGACCATAATGCGCTGGACTTTCTGAAGACTGCATTGGAGGACAAATATCATGGATTACGAGCATACACATTGCAGAAATTGTTCACGCAGAATGATTCGGTGAAGAAATCGGTTGAACCACTCCTGGCTAATATCGCTGAGAATGACCCGAATACCCTGGTAAGAGCACGCGCCATTGAGGTTCTGGGAAGATATAAAAAGGAGGTATATAAACCAATATTCCTCAAATCAATCAATGATTCATCATATTCAATCTCCGGTAGTGCGCTGGTAGCGCTTGGAGCCATAGACACTTTGACGGCTCTGGATATAGCAAAGTCTCTTTCCGGCCAGCAAGTTAAGGGGCAACTCTCCGATGCTGTGACAAATGTATTATTCGCCTACTCTGATGAAAATGATTTTGATTCACTTGCAATCCGATTTGAAAATATACCATTTGGAAATGAAAAGTTTATGGTACTTCAAACTTTTGCTAACTTTCTGAAACGGGTTAAAAATCCAACTTATTTCAAAAAGGGAATTGATATGATTGTCAGCTTTCGCGATACAATTCCAATGCAGTACAGACAGATGATTGCTCCATACTTAAATGGTATGATCTTAAACGGCATAGCTTCAAGTAAACAGTCTAAGGGCATGACAGAGCAGGCAGATTATGTAAGATCCAAACTACCAGGAAACCAAAAGACTCCAGAGAGTGCCACGGTTCCCTCTGAAACACTTAAAAAGTACACAGGTGAATATGAATTTAGTGGAACCATATATCAGGTTATTCTAAAAGACAATAAATCCTTGTTTCTTACTGTACCCGGACAACCTGAAATGGAATTGTCGGTCGTCTCCGGAGCCAAGTTCGGGATTAAATATATGGAAGGATATTCTATAGAATTTGCCTCAAGTGATAAAGGTGAAGTAACAGGTTTTACATTGACTTCGCCTGGCGGAGAAATGAAGGCGACAAAGAAGAAATGAGAAAGGATTACAGCCAATCCCATATATTTACCCCCCAACCCCCCAAATGGGGGGCTTTAAAATCAATATAACTTTGGATTATCTGTTTAGGATTTGATCAATTTACCATGAAGTCGTTCATGGTAGTTCGGAAAGTTTAAGAAAATCAATGTATTAAGCCCCTCCCCAAATGGGGAGGGGTAGGGAAGGGGTTTTATATCTTAATAAACATCTTATTCTTATATAGCCAGTAGCACATGTACCACATTGCAGCCCAGATCCCAAGGCTGGTGATAATGTCTACCGTACTTTCTCCCCCCCAGGAAAACAGCAAGCTGCTGAATGGAGAAATAATTCTGCGAATCAGATGGGCGCCCCCGATGGAGAAGAAGAGATAGATGAAAATACTGTTCATCCCGACTATAATAAACATTTTTGACCCGGAGATGAATTTTTTTCTGACATCAATCAGCCAGTAAAAGAAGCAAAGTGCAAGAATTGCCCATCCTCCGCTGGCAAATACAAATGAGGATGTTGCGATTTTCTTAATAATTGGGGTCATATTTAACAGATCAAGAGAATATCCTATTACCAAAGCTGACACTCCGGCGACAAGTAATATCTGAATTTTTTTTACTGCCGGTTTATCACTCATAAGAAGCTTGCCGCACATAACGCCCCAAACCGTGTGGGCAGTAGTTGACACAAAGTTCAATGTCGCCCACTCACTGGCTTTATCCACACCTTCAATCTTATTATTGAACCAGGCACCAAGATTCTCAAAATTAACCCAGGGGTGATTAAAACCATCAACAGGGAAAAACCTGTATGCCAGATCTATCAGTACGAGAATAACAAAAGTGAAAATCAGCTGAAATTTAAAGCTTTTATTCCTGATGAGGAATGCAACCAGATACGTGACTGAAAGCTGCGCCAGAACATTCTGAAACCGGAAAACCAATTTGCCGGCATCAGCAAAATACAATGCCCATCCGAGGAATAATAACAGGCATGAACGTTTAATTGCATGTCTGGTAATAGTTTGGATACTATCACCTTTTTTTAACCTGTTGGCTACTGCAAAAGGAATCGCAACCCCCACAATAAACATAAAAAAAGGCTGAATAAGATCCCAGAAATGCAATCCATGCCATTCATGGTGGCTGAACTGGATACCAATAAATTGTATAATTCCGACATGAGATTTCTCAAGCTGGCCGTATAATTCAGTAGCTTCCCCTGCTAACAGAAACATAGTGAATCCCCGAAAGAAATCTATTGATGTTATCCTTCCTGCAACGACAGGATTCATAGGTTGTGAATTTGTATCCATTTTTCTGTTTGTTTTATGTACATCAGGAATTTTGAAATATATGATTTTTTCCTCAGAAAAAAATGGCATTGTGAAAATTTCTGCATCTTGGATTGTATTCTAAAATTTCCTAAATTTATACCTGTCTGCTGATAAGACATCTTTTGAATATGACTTTAGATGTAACCTTTACCAAAAAGTCAATGGTTAATATGCTGCATATAGATCTAAAATCTTAAACATCATGTGTAAAAACCACTTCAACCCAATTCATTGCATCATTCCACCTTATATGCTGACCAAACTGATGGAATCGGGCAATAAAAAAATCGCCGACATGGCAATCAATTCTAATTTCAGGAGCTTCAGGTTCAGGAACGACAGAATATTTTTCCAGCAATCCAGTCTTCATGAGAAAACTATTCTGGGTCTTATTTCAAAAGATACCGGAAAGGATATTATGCAGATGGAAGTTTATGACTGTTGTCAGAAAACTGATTTTATCAGTGCTACTTTGCTCTGGGATACAAAAACTAATCAGAAATTAACATCTGTAGCAGGGCAAAATGTTATTAATGGAGGAAAAGCATCATGGGATTTCTACTGGAAGTTATTTGGCAGGAATTCAATTGATAACAAAGGGATGCTCATCAAACAGTATGTGCATTTCGATAAGGGAATGGATAATGCCTACTGGGATGGCAGGCGTATGGTTTACGGCGATGGTGATGGAACTGTCTTCACCAGCTTCACCAGCGATATCGACGTTATTGGTCATGAGCTAACACATGGAGTTACGGAAAATGAAGCCAATCTTGATTATGAAAACCAGGCGGGAGCTTTAAATGAATCTTTTTCCGATATCTTTGGCATAATGATAAAACAAAGATTTAATAATCAGGACGTTAAAAGATCAAACTGGTTGATTGGCGAAAAGGTGATGATTGGCCCGAAATATGCATTACGAAGTCTCAAGGCTCCCGGGACAGCATATATGAATCATCCTGAGTTAGGAAGTGATCCGCAACCTGCAACTATGGATAAGTATCAAAACCTGCCTGATACAGAATCAGGAGATTTTGGAGGAGTACACATTAACTCGGGGATCCCGAATTTTGCATTCTATGTAACGGCTTTCAATATGGGAGGTTATGCCTGGGAAAAAGCCGGACGAATCTGGTATGCAGTTTTAACTGATGTTGGTTTAGCTCAGGATGCCAGATTTACTGATGTAAAAAACCTGACCATTATTCACGCGGAGAAAACCTTTGGCATAAATAGTCTTGAGGTAAAAGCCGTGAAGCAGGGATGGTCTGAAGCAAAAGTTTAATCGGTAGTATGAAAATAAAACTTATTAGAACAGGCGGATTTATTCCGATTACAAAAGAGGTGGAGACTGAAGTTAACCTGACCGACAAGGAAATGGACAGGCTCCTTCAGGTAATTCAACGCGACCATGTTTCTCCTCGGATCAAGGACGGAAGCTATTATAAACTTACCGTGGGTTCTAGCAGCACACCTATTGATCTTGAAAAAGTGCCTGATGAATATAAGAAACTTTTCAGTAAACTAAAAAACGATCTTAAAATAGTGAAACCGGGTTGATCGTTAAGGTTTCCACAAAGGATGCTCGAAGGATAAATAAGCATAAATACCTGATGATCCGTTGGAGGAACCGATACCAATTGGTACTGCAATACCGGGAACTATCTGAAGTCCCGATTTGAAGTTTATAGCGTACCTGATTCCGGGATTTATAAACAAGGAATTGGTAATTATTGTTTTTGTACCGGCTGCCTTTATAAAAGTTCTGTTTCCGACGACTTCAAACATGAAATTGAAGTTTTTATTAAGTAGTAAAATCATACTTAAGCCATAATTGTATACTGTCTGGTCGAATTTCGAACCATCTGCTTTTTTTGCATCAGGTGTAAATGTCACACCAATGTTATAATGGGTCGCAATTTTCGTAGAGAGAAGATAGCTGAAAGGGAGACTCAGCTGATAGCCCACAACTCCGTTACCCAAACCTTTTTGCCAGCTGCCTGTTGGAAATAAGAGTGAGAATCTCGGCGAAAAAGCGAAGCGAGTCATATATATTGCCTGGTAACGGTAATTTAAAGCTATATCACCAAAACCTGTTGCACCGTTATTAAATACCGGGATTGTTGTTGAAAGCTGATGTTTCCGGCCCGGAACCGGCCATTCATCAGTAAAAGTATACAACCAGGTGTGGTCTTTCATATACTGAAATGATGAAATGTGCTGAATTACACCCGGATCCTGATTATATGCTTCCTCAATCAAAAAGGAATTATCTTCGATCCGTTCAAAATCAAATCTATTAGCAGTTTGTGAAAAAGAGGAATTCATGAAATAGATAGGCAGGAAGATGCTGAATAGTAAATATCTTATATTTCTTATCATAGTGTCGTGGTTAACGGATTTCGGTTTTATTTCATTCCAAAAAATAACGGAAAACCAAACACCACAATTAATACCCAGATTACATAAACAGGTAAGTATTTAGAGATCGTCAATTCCACTTTTTCAGGTTCCGCCTTTTTAAAATTGATTTTAAAGAGATCAATCGTAATTAATATCAAGTTAACAAAAATCATAATATTGGAACCCAGAACCGCCAGTCTGTTTGGAGTCAGCCCAAATTCACCAAGACGGTAAAAAATTGCAGAAAGGGCAATTAAATTAATTATTAGAGTAACTATTGAAAGGATGAACAGAACCAGTTCACTGAACTTATGTTTTATGCTCCCTGAAGCTTTAGAAACCGAAAAGACTATAATTGCCATAACACCCAGAAGCATTATATTAAAAATCATAAGAAAATTCCTGTCATTGTACGGATCTTTTCCTGAAATCGGAATGGCTATAAGATAAATTACTAAAGTGATCAGTACTATTGGGCTGAAGATGGTTGCTAAAATCGGTGCTATCTTGTTTGTCAGGGTAGTGTAATTTTTCAGGATGTAACTTGTAAGAACAGGTGCAGAGACTAACCCTATTAACAGGATATAATTCATATAAAATTTTTCAATATGAATGCCAATTGCCTGGAATAATCCTATGGTAATCATCATTAATATTCCACCTGCTATCAGGATCAGCGCCCCCATTATTGCCAGATCACCGTTATACCTGATAAACTCAATCCGTTTTCCCTGATCCTTAAAATCAAAGTCGGTGTAGACCAATCCATAAAGGCACCAGATTAGTAAAGGCATATGAATATATACCAGGCTGACCGAGGCGCTGCTTCTGCTATTTGGAAGCAGATTGATATATATTATAGATACTATAAAAACCAGAATGGTGATGAGCAGGTTCCTCTTGTTGAAATCCCTGTTTATTGCAAAGGCATAAATTGAAAGAGCAAGAAAGACAATTATTGCTGCATCCTTCTCATAAAAAAAGAAGCTCTTAACGTTAATATTAAATAGATCAGGAATTTTGATGAGGAACCCGGCAAACAGACAAACGGCAATCATTATAAAAATGTCGGAGCCGAAGCCAATCTTTGTTTTATCGGTTGATTTGTCAAAATCCAACCGGCTTTTCCAGAATTTCGACATTTCAGTATCAGCAATCTCAGGATAAATTCTCTCAAAACCCGATTGAAAAGACTTTTTATCTTCCCGATACATCTTCTCAAGTTTTTCGGGATCATTAATGAATTCTTTAATTTTTTCTGCCATGGATCTATACCCTGCACCTGCCAGAGTAAGTATTAAAAACATTGTTTTATTTTACCGGATAGCCGACCGGATTATTCAGCATGGGGCGTTGTGACTCTTTGAGTTTAAGAATGCTCCTGATTTTTTCGAGATCCATAGTCCCACGTGGCCGGGTGATAAGGTCTGTCCCTGCACAAAAGAGGTTAATATTCTGGGAAACAATACCTGCATCTTTGCCAGCAGCATCTAATTTCGCAGCTTCGTCAGCCATTTTAAACCTTGAAATGTCTGAGACCAATAATAACATTACAGGCGCTTTTGCAAATGCAACTTGTCGGGCTGCAACAATAAGACGTTGATCACCTGCAACTACCGGGGTTAATACACTATTTAACGGATCGTAAAAGTAAACACCTTCCTGCATGAACACATAGATATCAACATCCTGGGCGTTCATTGCCGAAGGAGCTGTCCTTTTGCTGACATCTTTACGATTAATGCCGTTAGCTGCAAATAGCAGATCCGAGAGATCCTGCAGAGTAAGTTTTTTATCACTGAATTCAGTTGCTGAAGCTCTCAGAGAGAATGCTTCCATAACGGGTAAACCTCTTTTAAGATCAGGAGGATTCAGGGTAATGGGTTTCATATCCTGGGCGAGTATGCATCCGGAGAAGCATAAAAACTGTAAAGTCGAAGCGATTATTCTCATGACTAAATGATTTGGTTTAATGAGCATAAAATTATTATTTAATTCCTTCTTATTATTTCTTATTCTGCACCTTTTTTCTTAGTTGCGATGGAGGGTCACACTATTCTCCGAATTGTTATAGAAAAACCTCAGCTGATGTTCATTTATCTCAAATGATCGGATAAGGTAAACAATATCGGTAAACATATTTCCCCATGCAGGCTGAACAATTTTAGTGCCTCCATAGCTGTCTATACTTATATATCTGCCTGCTATAGTATATTTTCCGGAAATAGTATTTGTGGTACATTCCCCATATAATGAATCGTTAACAAAAGTCAGAATGACATCCATTCCATTCCATGAATCGACATCATTTTTTACAGTTACAGAAGCTTTTTGGAAATCTTCATAAGAAACTACCTTCCATGTTCCGTTAATGTTCTGGATTGAGGTTTCATCCTGGAAGTTCTCATTTATTCTTTCTTTGTCGCAACTGACAGAAACTATGAAGGTGCAGAGAATTAGCAATAAAGTTTTCATATTCAATATTTTAGGCATTATTTTATTTTCAAAAATTATACCATCATTCTGTATCACAGAGCACATTTATCGGGCTGATCTGAAGATCATACAATAATTTGCAACACGCATCAAAGTTAGTAAATGTCTTTATAAATCGGGACATTGAATATCCGTTTTTTAAAGCAGGGTTAATACGAATGCGAATTGAATTTGGACAAGCACTTGCAGAGCAGGATACCTCAATTGAGTCGTGTCATTGTCCGAGGCAGACCTTAGAGATACTGATTTCATTTTAACACAAAAAGTAAAAATCAGATTAAACCTTTTTTACTTTCTGATATCAAAGCGATAGTGAATTAAAAATAAAATAAAGTAAAATGAAAACAATTGTTAAAACAGCAATGACTATACTACTTGGAATAATGTTTTCAGGCAGTATAATGGTGGCTCAGGAGCAAACACAATCCATGCAGTCGATAGTGGGAACGCAGATGACGAAACGCGTTTTAACTGAAGACCAAAGAACTATGTTAAAAAATGATAACCAAAAGAGAAAGGAATTAAAACAGGCTTTCAAGGCTACAATTACGCAGGAGCAGAAAGAAATACTTTCTGATCCCCGGGTAATGCCTGCTGAGAGAATGAAATCATTCAGAGCATCTCTTACTGATCAGCAGGTCAGTATTATAAAATCAAACCGGAAAGAAATAAAAGCAATGAAGGATGAGTTCAGGTCAACTCTGTCAGCTGAGCAGAAGATACAACTCAGAAAAATGGCAGTCAAAAGGGGCAGGATGAACAGGTTTTCTAATACCAGGCTTGTGAGAGTCGGATAACCTGCCGATGATGTTCATGAGCCTTGTGTCGTGTGTTCCGCTAGCTGGTGAGAATCATTTGATTACAAAATGAGACCTAAACCATAAGTAACAGAAAAAAAGAATGCTGTTAGAGAGAGGTTTCTTAATTCATCATCTAGCTTACCGGAATATTCTGAAGAACGAACCCTGTAAACGTTCATAATAAAGAAGGGGATAGTCAATAGATAAAGTAGTTGAAAAGCACTATGGAAGTCGAGAACTGTCGATACAATTCCCAAAATAACAGCAATCAGGATTAGCCAGGTATGGTAAATTCTTGCTTTTTCAAGGCCAATTCTAACTACAAGAGTTTTTTTACCTGATATCCGGTCCGATTCTAGATCCCGAATATTATTGATGTTCAATACACCCATGCTTAAAAGGCCAAAGGAAGCTGCAGGGAACAGTACATGCCAGTCCCATTGCCTGGTTTGCAAAACATAAATACCGCAAACTCCTACAATTCCAAAAAAGATAAAAACGGCAATATCTCCCATTCCAATATATCCATAAGGCTTTTTACCAATAGTATAGGTGATTGCAGCAATAATGCATAGTATCCCTATGCCAAAGAAAACCACAAGAGCAATGGTCCCCAGTGCTTTGGCAGCTAAGACAATTAGCGAGATTCCTGTAACAAATGTTAACAAAGTAAGAATTATAAGCATCCATCGCATCTGTTTGGGACTTATTTTACCGCTTTGCAAGACTCTCTCGTATTTACTGATACGTTTTTCATCGGCTCCATTTATAAAATCCCCATAATCGTTTGCAAAATTTGATAAAACCTGCAAGAGTACTGCTGTTGCGAGTCCTAATAATAAGATTATAACACTAAACTTGCCATGGTTGTATGCAAGAAAACTTCCCAGTAAAATATTTGAAACAGCCAATGGCAATGTGCGAAGTCTGGCTGCTATAATCCATGGTTTTAATTGCATCGTAAACTAAATTTGCTATATCTGACTAAACAGTAAAAATAAGGAAAGTTTTGAGAGGAGGGAAAATGACGGAAAAGACTATTGAATGTGTACCGAGTACCGCGTTTTTATTTCTGAATTATATTTCTTAGATCTTTAAAAGTCGAAAAAGGCACATTTACAATAAAGGGGTTTGCCAGCCACGCTGGTATTAATCCTCCGGGCTCTACATGCATTTGATAAGTCACAGCAGTGGTGGATGTATCAATTGAGGATAATAGCCAAAAACCATTCGTTTTTGCCATCCTTACGATTCCTTCCCTGGGCTTAATATACTCAGGAATCCCCGTTACATTTACTCTGAATTGTTCGCTGTTAATTTCGATATATTGAAAGCGATATACCATATCCCGGTTTTTAAAGGGAAAGGGTAACGACGTTTCGATATAATAATACTGGTCATTATCTTCCGTTTTAAGTAATTTTATTCCCTTGCAATTAACAATCCAGCTGTTAATAATATCGCTGTTTTTTAAAACTTCAACAATATTTTCAATTTTGCA